>JALYVG010000051.1 GCA_030853345.1 Actinomycetota bacterium
TCCGCCCGCGCCGAGCCTGCGGCCGAGGACGAAGAGCACGACCAGCCGAAGTCCCTACTCGATGAGATGATGAGATCCGAATGACCGATCACGCCCCGACCTTCCGGACCACCATGCGCGGCTACGATCCCGCCGCTGTCGATTACCGGATCGCTGAGTTGAGCGCCGCCTTGAACGCCGCGCACCAGCACGCCACCGAGATGGCCGAGCGGGTCAGGCAGCTCACTGCGCTCGCAGAGGACTCCCAGTTGCACGAACAGCAGGAGCGTCCGGTTACCTTCGCCGATTTCGGTGAGCGGGTCGGCCAGATCCTGGTGCTGGCAGAGGAGGAGGCGGCCCAGATTCGGTCAAGCGCAGCGGCCGAGGTCGGCCGCAAGGTGGCCGAGATCGAGTCGTCGACAGTCAAGCTGCGGGTCGACGCGGACCGGTACGCCAGCGAGGTCCGGGCCGCGGCCGAGCGCGAAGCCGGCCGCATCCTCGAGGAGTCGAAGCGGACCGCGGACCAACTGCTCGACGACGCCGACCGCAAGGCGACGGCGCGCGGCGAGGAGGCCGAGGCACTCTACGAGCACCAGCGCGCGCAGGCCGCCAAGGCCGCGGCCGACTTCGAGCAGACCCTGGCCGGGCGCCGCGACAAGGCGGAGCGGGTCTTTCAGGAGCGCACCTCGCTGGCCGAGCAGCAGCTGGCCACGGCCGAGCGGCAGGCCGCTCAGCTGCGGTCCGAGACCGAGCAGGCGACGAGCGAAGCAGCCCGCCGAGCCGAGCGGGTGACCGCTGAGTCGAAGGCCGCGGCAGAGCAGATCGTCGCCGAGGCAATCGCGCGCGCGGACCGGATCCGTTCTGAGTCCGAGCGGGAACTGCTCGCCGCGACCCAGCGCCGCGACAGCATCAACGCACAGCTGGCCAACGTGCGGCACATGCTGGCCACGCTGTCCGGCGCCGCACCGGGCGGGCGTGTCGAACTCGAAGACCTTCCCGACATCAAGGATGAGGCGCGTGAGCCGGTGGCGGCCGACCAGAACGGGGCCGTCGACGGCATCGACGCAGACGCAGACGCAGAGGCACACGCAGAGGCAGACGTAGAGGCGGAGGCAGAGGCGGACGCGGACACCGTCGAGGTGCCGGCCGACTCGGGTCAGCGTTAGTCAGCCAGCCGGCGCCGACGCTCAGGCGGCGGCGTCGTACTGGTCGAAGTGAATCTTGCCTAGCGGTATGCCGATGCCGGCCAGATTCGTGACGGTCGTCGCGATCATCGGGTTCGGACCGGCCACCAGGACGTCGACCCCCAGGCCGGCCCAGTCCTGCAGCGTCGGTACCAGGCTTTCCACCCTGCCCCGGTAGCCGTGGTAGCCGGGGTCGTCGGAGACCACGCCGTACACCTGGACGCGGCGGGAGTTGCCGCCGACCTGGATGAGATGGTTGAGCTGGTCGACGGGGTAGATGTCGTCACGGGTTCTGCCGCCCACGAACGCAAAAAGCTGCGGGGGGTCGCGCCAGCCCAAGATCGACTCGACCACGGCGCTGATCGGGGCGGCGCCCGTCCCGGAGGCCACGCAGAGCAGGCCGCCGGGGACCGTTCCGGGTTCGACGACCAAGTCGTTGCCCCGCGGGGGGCCCAGGCTCAGCCGATCGCCCGGGTGCGTATGCATGACCAGTGCGGCCGAGACACCGGCGCCGCCGATTGCGCGCACGTGGATGTCGAAGGTGTTGTCGGCTCGGGGCGCGCTGGCTATGGACATCTGACGCCACTGCCGCCGGTGCTGAGGCAGTTCGACGGTCAGGTACTGGCCGGCCTTGTACGGGTACGGGGCGTCGGGCTGGATTCGGACGACCGCGAAGTCCGGGCGTATGCGCTGGTGGGCGATCACCTGGGCGCCCCAGGTCGTCGGCTCGTGGCGGTGTTGCAGCGCCCCGTCGATCATGATCGAGGCCAGGCGGGTGTAGCTGCCCACGACCGCCGCCTCGTGTTGCGGCGTCCAGGCTCTGCCGGCCAGCTTCGCCCAGGCGTTGATCAGGGATTGACCAGCGATCTCGTAGTGGCGCGGTTCGACGTCGAACTTGCGGTGATCCGCGCCGAGTTGGGCCAGGTGGGCCGTCATCGATTCCGGATCGTCCGCGACCACCCACTGCACGAGAGCGCGCCCGAAGTCGTGACGCTGTTGGGTCATCTGCGAGGGGAACATCGTCAGCGCCTCGCCGGGCAGCGCGTAGAAGAGTTCGGCGTAGAAGTTGAGGACGAGCTGGTCGCTGCGGGCGCTGACGAGGTCGAAGGCATCGCGGACCAGCTGCCGGTCATCGGCCGACGGCTTGGCGGCCAGTTGGCTGGTGATCACGGGCTCCGGCTCCGGAACGAATGCGGGTTCCGGCGCGTAGAACGAGGGCAGCTCGACGGGCGGCAGCCGGCGTTCCGAGCTGCCCACCACCAGGCCGCCTGCGCCCGGTTCCGGCGCCGGCGGTGGCCGGTAGCTGTGGCTGACCGGTGGCATTCCGCCCAGCGGTGGCGCAGGCACGGCGGGGTGGTGCTCGCGTTGGTCATCGGCCGGGGTGAGCCACTTGAGCAGCACACGACGAAGACCCATAGCCCATCCTCCAGTCTCGGCCCCGTCGCGGACTTGTCCGTTTTTCGGAAAGACCCGTTATGGTGGGGTTAGTTCCCCGCAAGGGTTAAACTAAACGTGCCCTTTACCCTAGCTGGTACCAATTGACCGCGCGAGCCCTTGCCGGGGAGCACGTGAGGGGGACTGACTCATGAGCAGTGACAGGGTGCCACAAGCCGGATCTGCCGGAGAGCGCCTGCTGCAGGACATGTACGGCACCACGGATCGGGCCGAGAAGTTCTACCGTGAGCAACTGCTCGACACGCTGACTCCGCGAATGATCGAGTTCCTGGGCCGGCAGACCCAGATGATCATCGCCACGGCTGACACCGAGGGGCACCCCGATGCGTCGGTCCGCTTCGGCGAAGCGGGGTTCGTCACCGCGCTGGACGACCGGACGGTGACCTGGCCGGAACTGCGCGGCAACGGGGTCATGACCAGTTTGGGAAACCTGGCGAAGAACCCCTGGACGCATCTGATGTTCCTCGACGCTGAGCAGCGCATCGGCCTGCACCTGCGCGGCCAGTCCTCGATCCTCGAAGCGCCCGTCATGGCGGCCGAGCACCCTGACCTCGCCAGCCAGCCGCGCACCGGGCGGGCGCCGAACCGGTGGGTCATCATGCGACTGGAGTCGAGTTACATCCATTGCCGCAAGCACTTCCCGCGCACCGACGCGCCGGTGGACTGGGGTACCGACGATGTGCGGGCAAAGGGCGGGGACTATTTCGGCGCAGCGAGCATCGCGTCACCCTGGGCGCCGGACAAGGGCGGCAGCTAGTGCGTCACGGCTGATCTTGATCCGCACGTCCGGCCCATCGCTTTCGCTGGGCGCCCCGCAGCAGGGCAGTGGCGGTGGCTTCGCAGAGCGGCAATTTCCGCTTTGGCCCAACCTCCCGGTCATCAGTCCGCACCCGGCCGAAGCGACGTGATCACCATGTTAGATTGAGTCGTCTAGGCAGTTGGGCGCGCCAATGGATGTAGGTGACACACTGGCATCGGGGGAGCGCGATGAGCTGACCGCCCGGGATCTGGCCCGCATGGCCGCCGAGGCTTTAGGTAACAGCCCATTTCCCGCCTTGGTCCTCGAGGTCCCCTCCGAGCGGATCGTCGCCTCGAGCCCGGGTGCGCAGCAATTGCTTGACCCCGACGGCGGGGCGGTCGTCGGTCGCCATCTCGAGGACTTCACGTCCGACCGGGCCGCACCTGGCAACGACCTGTTCGCCGGTGGCCGGTTGAACGGCTTCGAAGCGTTCCGGGTCCTCCGGCGTCCCCGCGGTGCCGACCAGAAGGTCCGGATGTGGATCCGCGCCTTCGATCATCAGCCCGCCTCACGGTTCGTGCTGGTGGTGATCGTCGCCGACCAACCGACTGAACTCAGCGCCGGGGCGGCGAACTGGCGGGATGCCCCAGCGGTCGTGGGTACAGCCAATGCGAGCTTGCTCATCGAACGGATCAGCAGCGACGCCGAGGCCTTGTTCGGCAGTTCGGTCGATGGCCTTCTCGGCCAGTCGATGATCGGACTGGTCGCCGAGGCCGACGTGCCCAGCTGCCTGGCCGCGTTGGGCGAAGCGTCGGCCAGCCAGAACGGCGTCACCATCAATCTCGACATCCGACGTGCGGGCGAGGATCCCGCGGCCGGGCACGAACTGTCGTGCGAGGTGCTGATCCTGCCGCTGCAACCGTCGCCGAGCTGCGCATTCGTCTTCCTGCCCACGCCGACCGGCTTGTCGCGCACCCGAGTTTCGGCTGACCTGTCCGCGATTCTGGGTCGACTTGGCCGCGGTGCGGAGGTGGCTCAACTCGCGCGCGGTGTCTTCAGCGGCATCACCGAGCGTGACATCCCCGGCCTGAGCAGGCTCACGACGCGCGAGCTCGAGATCGTGACCAGGCTGCTTGACGGCGACCGGGCGCCGGCTATCGCCAGCCGATTGTTTCTGAGCCAGAGCACCGTCCGCAACCACTTGGCGTCGGTGTTCGGCAAGCTCAGGGTCACGTCGCAACAGGAATTGTTCAACCTCTTTCGCGATGCCCGCGCCGCGTCGGGACGCCGCTGAACGAGCGCCGCGGCCGCCACCGGAACTGGCACCGGGGCCGTGACCACGCCCGGTGAGTCGACCGATACAGCGAGTGCGCGAGCGACCGGGCTGCCGCTCATGTTTCACGCGACTGCGTGGGCTGACCGGCGACGCGCGTCACAGGTGCCCATCGCGACAAATGGCGATCTCGGATGGATGACGACGACGGCACAGGTTAGGTTCTGCGCAGAGCGGTCGCACCTCGCGCCGACCCGACTGGCCCTCGACGCTATTCAGGAGCCTGGACATGCACCACAACGAGAAGCGTGAATTGGTTGCCCGCCTGGCGAGCTTTCCGTTCCTGACCGGCTGCGGTAAGGACGACATCGAGGCGTTGGTCGACAACGGCACGGTGCGCACGTTGCCCGACGGCTGGGCGTTCGTCCAGGAGGGCACCCCGGCTGACGCGTGTTACGTACTCCTCTCGGGAACCGTACGGGTGTACTACGGCCGCGAGGTAGTAGCGACCATGTCCGACGGTGACGTCATCGGTGAGATGGCCTACCTGGGCGGCGGCCAACGCAACGCGACCGCCTCCACGCATGGCAAGGTCACCGTGCTGCGCGTCGAGTACGCCGATCTGACCACGTTGTTGGCCAAACGACCCGCGCTGGATGCCGCGCTGCGGCGGGCCTATGCCGCGCACCAGGGCCAACCCGCCGCGGACGGGCCGGCCTAGCCCGACCCCTCGGGTAAGCGACGGCCTCAGGCCGGGGCGCCGAGCAGCCAACTCGCGCCGATGAGCAACGCGATCACGGTAGTGAGCAGGAACATGGCGACCCACACCAGGCCGGGGACGTGGGTGAGCCGAGCGAGAATGTCGGCGTCGGAGTCGCCGGCCCGGCGGTGGCGGCGGGTGGCCTGAAGTTCGAGCACGGGACGGGGTGCGGACAGCAGCAGGAACCACGTCCCCGCGTAGGCGACACCGGACTGCAGCTGAGCATCGCCCCACCAGGAGACGACGAATGTGCCGATGCCGGCGATGAGAACCGAGTAGAGGCCGAACCAGTTCCGGATCTGGACGATCAGCAGGGCGAGCAGGACCAGCGCCAACCAGAGCAGGCCGACAGCGTGGCCGGCACGCAATAGGTAGGCCGCGCCGAGACCGAGCAGCGCCGGCCCGACATAGCCCGCGGCGGCGGTGGCCAGCATGCCCGGCCCCGAGGTGCGACCGCGCGACAGCGTCAGTCCCGACGTATCGGAGTGCAACCTGATCCCCGAGAGCCGTCGGCCGCTGAGCAGCGCGGCCACGCCGTGGGAGCCCTCGTGGGCGATCGTCACCAGATGCCGGGTGTAGCGCCAGGCCATCGGCGTGGCGACCAGGACCAGTGCCAGGAGGCTCGTTCCGACCACGACCGGGGCGGACGGGGCCGGCTGGACGTCGACCGCGCGATCCCACACCTGGCGCACAACGTCGGTCGTCGTCATGACCAGCACAATGCCAGGCAGGCGTGGCGGCAGCCGGGTAGATCCGCCTCACCGACCGTATGGTCGCTCGGGCTGACGATCGTGAAGCACGAGCCGAACGGCGACTGAGCCCCGCCTCGGGGGGATATCGAGGCGGGGCTCAGCCATACACCGCCGGGGTGCGGGGGGTCCGCAGGGCCCTGGCTCTAGGCGTGACGACCGTCTCGGTATGAGGGGCAATGGCCGTCATCCATGCCATCGATCTCGCCCTTCATAAGGTTCCGCATTCCGCGTGACAAAAATGTCATGAAGATCGGGGCCGCGCCGACGGGCTGCCTATTGGCCGTCCAGGCAGCTGTCGAATTCGTCAGTCACTGGGATGGTCGCTTGCGCCCGGAGCGGGATGCTCTGACGTTGCAGCCGAGTCCTCGGCGCGGCCGCGAGTGCCCGTGGGGCTCGGGTCTCTTGCGGGAGCGGTCGGGGCGCGGCTGTCATCGTCGTGCACGGTGTTCGGTGCCTTGGCGGGCGGTGCGACAACGTCGCCGTTTGCTGGCGACGGTTTGGGCCGTGGGATCGGGCGGAGGTGGGGCGTGCGGGGCACCATGCCGGGCGCGTCGATGTGGAGGGGGGTGTAGTCGTTGACCACGCCTGAGACAAATCGTTGCGCGGGACGCGGAAGGGTGTCGGTGGCAGCGGCCACGCCCGTGCCGGTGATGACTGCGGCGGCGACTGTTCCGATGACGATCGCGCGGTGGGACCGCTGGCGCCAGGCGGCCAACGTGGCAACGCTCGAGCCGCGCAGCAGGGCCTCGACTTCGGGTGTCGGGTCAGGCGGTGGGCCGTCGCCGAGCGCGCGCAGCTCAGCGACGAACTGCGTCAGCGTGGCGGCTGTCCAGTCGCTCTCGGCCTGGGGCCCGGACTCGGTCCAGGATGCCCAGCTCATGTCATCGGCCATATCACCGCAGTCATCGCCGCTGCCGCTCACAGGGTTACCTGCCGGGCGGCAAGCGCTTCACGGACCGCGATGAGGCCCCGCCGCTGTAACTGCTTCACCGCACCCGCGCTCTTGCCCATGATCTCGGCGACCTGATCGATCGACAGGCCGGCGACGATGCGCAGCGACAGGACGTCGCGCTGTTCCTGAGGGAGCAGATTGAGGATCGTGAGGACATGCTCGGT
Source organism: Actinomycetota bacterium (assembly GCA_030853345.1). Lineage (GTDB taxonomy): Bacteria > Actinomycetota > Actinomycetes > Mycobacteriales > Jatrophihabitantaceae > QHCC01. The sequence continues at coordinate 7,259 of JALYVG010000051.1, forward strand.
GGCCAACCGCGTGTGTGCGCTGTCTTCCGCGGACTCGACGACTCGGAGATCCTCGGAAGGGAAATAGGGAAGGCGAGCGGGCCGGCGAGAGCGGCGGCGATGATCGTCGACTGCGCGGGCGTGCGCGATCGAGAAGGTGAGCGTGCGCAGGTGGGATGGCCCCCCGACGAGTCGTGGTATCAGCGGCAGCAGCGCCACGAACACGTCGCCGGTGAGGGCTTCGGGGTCATCGGCGCCCTTCGCCCGCAGGTAGCCCTGCACGGCTGGGGCGAGCCATTCGTAGACACGCCGAAGGGCCGGCCCGTCGCCCTGGCGAGCCGCGGCCAGGGTTTCGTCGGTGAGCTCCTCACCGTCCATGCCTACCTCCGTAGGGCTGCCGGGGTGCGCATCTATGTCTACCGCCCGAACGTGTGCGTCGGGTAACCCGTTCGTCCGCCTGGTCGATGACCGAATTGTCATGCGCAGGGCGACCCGCCCATCCAACCGCGCCAAGCACTGAACTTCCTCAATACACCGACCAGCGCAGAAAGTGGAAATTGTCATGCGACGTCGCACCCGAATCGTGTCAAGCGCCGCGGCAGCCGGCGCCGTCCTCGCCGGTGCCGCCGTGACTATCGCGGCTGCACCGCACCCCGCCGCCCCAGCCACGGCCTCCGTCCGGCAGCTCCAGCCGAAAGGCACCAGCCCCGACCCTGCGTTGGCTAGGCTCGCGGCGCAATCGCGGGCGGCGCAGCGCCGCTCGGCCGAATTGAACAAAGCCATTGCCGCCGCCCAGGCCAAGCTCCGAGCCGAAGCGTTGCGGCGCGCCGCCGCGGCCAGGCTGCGGCTGCAGCAGGCCGAGGCCGCGACATCCGCCGCGGCGAGCGGTCAAGGTGGCTCGGTGCAGGCCCAGCCGGTCAGGGTTACGACACCGCAGCCGGTCGTGCACACCACGACGCGCGCGAGTGGCAGCGCGGCGTCGGGTGAATCCGATGACTCGGGCGACCACCAGCCAGGTTCGGACGATGGGGGCGCTCGTGACTGAGCACCTCGGGCGTCGCGCCCGCTGGACGGCAGCGCTGCTCGTGGCCCCCGGTGCCGCCGCACTGTTCGGTGCCAGCGTCGACTGGGCCGCGACCGCCAAGCCAGCCACCGCCGCGAAGCCGGCCCAGCAGGTGCTGCCTGCCGCAACCGGACAGTCAGCACGAGAGGCGCAGGCGGCACAGCGCATGTATCGCACAGCGCTGGCACACCAGCGCGGCGCCGCCGCCCTCGAGAAGACGCTCGCCACCCTGAACCGCAAGCTCGCCCGGATGATCGCCGCCGACAACGCCGCCGCTGCCGCCACTGCCCCCACAGCCGGCTACCCGGGTAACCAGACCGCCCAAGCCGGGGCGCCCGGCCCGGTACCGGCCGGACCGGTCAGCGTGCTCCCACCGCCACCCGCCGCTGCGCCCGCGCCGCCGGTGCAGGTGGTGACCGGCGCGTCGGGGGTGAAGAAATGAGCAGCCCGGCCGCCATCCCCAGCTTCGTACGCCTCGAGCCGGCCGCACCGGCGCCCGAGGTGTGGCAGCGCACACTGCGGGCGATGGCGTCCGACATCACCGTATTGATCGGCGACGCTGCCCCAGCACGCGATCGAGCCGTCGAACTGGTCGGCCGGGTCTTCGCTCAGGTCGAAACGGAGTGCACTCGCTTCGACCCACGCAGCGACCTGATGCGGGCGAACGCGGCGGGGGAGTCCTGGTGTCCGGTGGGCCGGTACTGCTTCGCGGCGATCGAGGAGGCTGCCGCCGCCCACCGCAGCACTGGCGGCCTGTTCGACCCGCGCATCCTGGGCACGCTGCGTCACCTCGGATACGTCGGCTCCGTCAAATTCGGTGACGGCGGGATCGAGCTGGCTGCGGCAGCCGGGCCGGAGCCGGACCTCAGCTCCCGCGGCCAATGGACCCCCGGGTTCGACCCCGATGCGGGTGCCGTCACGGTCGGCCCGCTCCCCATCGACCTGGGCGGGATCGGCAAGGGCCTGGCGATCCGCTGGGCGGCCGAGCAGATCGCGCCGTACTGCTCCGAGTTCGTCATTGACGCAGGCGGTGACTGCATCGTGCGCGGTGACGGTCCCGAGGCCGATGGCTGGCATGTCGGGGTCGAGGACCCGCTGGGCGGCTCGCGGCCCGTCGTGGTGCTCGCGCTGCGTAACAGCGCGTGCGCGACGTCGTCGATCCGGTTGCGCAACTGGACGGTCGGCGGCAAGCCGGCCCACCACCTCATCGACCCCCGCACCGGCCGGCCCGG
>JALYVG010000065.1 GCA_030853345.1 Actinomycetota bacterium
TTCTCGGCAAGCCTGGCCACCGGCTCCTTGTACCGCGACCGACCGAGGTTCAGCTGCGCCATCAGCCGGATCAGCGTCTCGCGATCCTGCACCACCTGCTCGGAAAGCCACGACAGGTCATCGGCCGCCGCCGTCTCGCTGTGACTGTCGGCCACCCGCTGGGCCAGCGCCACACCGGCCGCCGCACCGGCCAGATGGTCGTTGAGGTAGATGCCGAGCAGTTCCGGCTCGGGGCTGGACGTGGGCAGGACGTGCTGCGAATCGGCCATGACCGCTGATACCCGCCCGGGCCGCGCGGCAAACGCGGCCGGCGGTGGTGCCTGGCATCGCGCGCGCGGAAGACGTGTCAGGTGACCGCGACGATCCGCGCTGCCGTGAGCTGCCCACCCTCGATCTCGAGCAGCCCCATCGTCCCGCGTGGTTGCCGCCGCCGATCGGTGGGCGAGCCAGGATTGAAGATCCGTTGGCCCTCGTGTACCTCGTTGAGCGGGATGTGGGAGTGACCGAACACGACCAGCGCGGCGTCGGGAAACATCAGGCGCAACCGCGCGGGGCGTCCGGCGGCCGGTCCGCTGTCGTGCAGCATGGCGACGGACAGGCCGGCCAGGTCGATCAGCAACGTGTCTGGTGCGCCCCAGGCCGCGACGTCGGCACCGTCGTTGTTACCCCGCACGGCGTGCACGGGGGCCCACGCGCAGAGCTCGTAGAGCACGTCGGGCGTGCAGACGTCTCCGGCATGCAGGATGGCCTCGACGCCCTCCAGATGGGCAGCCACAGAAGGCGGGCACGCCTTCCAATGACGAGGAGCGTGGGTGTCGGACAGGACGGCAATGCGCACGTCTTGAGTGTGCCGCAGCTACTCCGGATCGGTCGTGCGGCACGATGCACACATGCTCGGCCTACCTGACTCGGTCACCGTGTGCCTCTTCGACCTCGACGGTGTCCTGACCGACACTGCCTCGGTGCATCGAAAGGCATGGGCGCAGGCGTTCGACGAGTTCCTCCTCAAGCGGGGCGAAAGCCCATTCACCGAGCTGGACTACCACGACTACGTCGACGGCAAGCCTCGATCCGACGGCGTCCGTGATTTCTTGGCCTCGCGCAACATCACGCTGGCCGAGGGTGACCCGGACGACGCTCCCGGGACCGAGACCGTGTACGGCATCGGCAACCAGAAGAACGGCCTCCTGCTCGAGCGAATCCGCAGCGATGGAGTCGACGTGTACCCAGGCTCGCGGCGGTACCTGGAGGCTGCGCAAGCGGCCGGCCTGCGCCGGATCGTGGTGTCCTCCAGTGCGAACACCGCGGACGTCCTTCGGGTGACCGGGCTGGCCGGTTTCGTCGAGGGCCGCGTCGACGGAGTGACGCTCAAGGAGCAGCACCTGCGCGGCAAACCGGCGCCGGACGCGTTTCTGGCCGGGGCCAAGATCGCCGACGCGCCACCCGCTCACTGCGCTGTCTTCGAGGACGCGATAGCCGGAGTGCAGTCCGGCCGGGCAGGCACCTTCGGCTACGTCGTCGGAGTGAACCGCATCGACGCTGACCACGGGCTGGCCTTGCGCGAACAGGGCGCCGACATGGTCGTCCGCGACCTGGCGGAGTTGCTGTGATCCCGGCATCGCGATTCCCGGTCGAGCCCTGGCATGTGCGCGAGTTCGGATTCGATCTCGGGCTCCTCGCCCAGTCCGAGTCTCTGTTCGCGTTGTCCAACGGGCATATCGGGATCCGCGGGAACTTCGACGAGGGCGAGCCCTACGGACTGCCCGGCACCTACCTGAACTCGTTCTACGAATCCCGGCCACTGCCGTACGCCGAGGCGGGTTACGGCTATCCGGAATCCGGGCAGACCGTGGTGAACGTCACCAACGGCAAGGTCATCCGGCTGCTGGTCGACGACGAGCCGTTCGACATGCGCTACGGCGAGGTGCGCCACCACGAACGCGTCCTCGACATGCGAGGCGGCCGGCTACGCCGGGTCGCGGAGTGGGTGACCCCGGCCGGCCAGCGAATCCGAGTGCGTACGACCCGACTGGTGTCCTTCACCCAGCGTTCGATCGTCGCGATCCGCTACGAGGTCGAGGCGGTGGGGGCGCCGGCGCGCATCGTCGTGCAGTCCGAGTTGGTAGCCAACGAGCAGGTGCCCGAGCGCGCCGGCGACCCGCGGGTGGCCGCCATTCTGGAACGGCCGCTCGAGCCGGAGGAACACGGCGGTGAGGGCACCCGGGCGCTGCTCATGCACCGGACGAGATCGAGCAAACTGCGGATGGCCGCCTCCATGGAGAACGTGATCACCTGCGACAGCGACCACGGCTTCGAGCTGGAGATCCGGCCGGACTGGGCGCGGGTCACGGTCGGCACCAAACTCGAGCCCGGACAGCGCCTGCAACTCACCAAGTTCGTGGCCTACGGCTGGTCGAGCCGGCGGTCGGTGCCGGCCCTGCGCGACCAGGTCAGTGCGGCTTTGACCTCCGCGGTGCGCTCGGGCTGGGACGGTCTGGTCCGTGACCAGCGCGCGGCGCTGGACGTGTTCTGGACGGGTGCCGACGTCGAGGTCGATGGCGACCCGGCCGTGCAACAGGCCGTTCGGTTCGGGCTGTTCCACACCTTCCAGGCGGCCGTGCGCGCCGAGCAGCGGGCGATCCCGGCGAAGGGACTGACCGGCCCCGGCTACGACGGGCACGCGTTCTGGGACACCGAGAGTTTCGTCCTGCCGGTGCTCACCGCGACCGCCCCGCACGCAGCCGCCGACGCGCTGCGCTGGCGGTGGTCGACCCTCGACCTGGCCAAGCAGCGGGCCGAGACGATCAAGGCCCACGGGGCGTCGTTCCCGTGGCGCACCATCCGCGGCCAGGAGTGTTCCGGCTACTGGCCCGCGGGCACGGCCGGCGTGCACATCAATGCCGCCATTGCCGTGGCCGTGATCCGCTACGTCAGGTGGACCGACGACACGTCCTTCGAGCGCGACCACGGCCTGGAGCTGCTCGTTGAGACCGCCCGGCTGTGGATCTCGATCGGCTTCCATGACGATGTGGACGGGCACTTCCATCTTGACGGCGTCACCGGCCCGGACGAGTACAGCGCGATCGTCGATGACAACGTCTACACGAACCTGATGGCCCGGCTCAACCTGCGAGGAGCGGCCGAAGCGGCGCTGCGCTGGCCCGACCAGTCGGCCGCCATGGGCGTCACCGAGGAAGAGATACAGGCGTGGTCCCTGGCGGCGGCGTCCGTTGCCGTGCCCTTCGACGACATCCGCCAGGTGCACAAGCAGGACGTCGACTTCACCGACCACGAGGTGTGGGATTTCGAGGAGTCCGCGCGCACCGGTGGCTACCCGTTGTTGCTGAACGCTCCGTACTTCCACATCTACCGCAAGCAGGTGATCAAGCAGGCCGACCTGATCCTGGCCATGCATTGGTGCGGGGACATGTTCACCCTCGAGGAGAAGGCCCGCGCGTACTTGTACTACGAGGCCTTGACGACGCGCGACTCTTCCCTGTCGGCCTGCACCCAGGCCGTGGTCGGTGCTGAGGTCGGACAGCTGGAGCTGGCAGCGGACTACCTGGCCGAGGCCGCGTTCGTCGATCTGCGCGATCTCGCGCACAACACCCGGGACGGGCTGCACATCGCGTCGCTGGCCGGTACCTGGCTAGCTATCGTGGCCGGGTTCGGCGGGATGCGTGACCATGAGGGACAGCTGTCGTTCCATCCGCAACTCGCGCCGCGCTGGACCAGGTTCTCCTTCGGCGTGCACTGGCGCGAGGCCCGGATCAGGGTGACCGTGACGGGTGAGGACGTGACCTACCAGCTGGCCGACGGCGAGGACTGCACCGTCGAACTGCTGCACTGCGGCGAGCCGTTCACCTTGACAACCGGCGCGCCCGTCGTCCTGCCGATCCACCTGGTGCAGCCGATGACTCCGCGACCCACGCAGCCAGCCGGGCGCGAGCCACTGAACTTCGCCGGGTGACCGACGGCAGAATCGGCGGCGGTTAGCGCCGAGGTTCGAGTTCTGCCATCGCACCCCAGCCTTCGCCCGGTGCTTCGACGTTCACAATCTGCGGCACGGCGGCGATGGCGTCGGGCAGAGCGGCCATGGCGGCCTTGAAGTGCTCCGAGCCCACGTGTAACGCACCCGCTTCGCCGTCGCGGAAGGCCTCGAGCAAGACGTACTCGTTGGGGTTCTCGACGCTACGAGACCACTCGAAGAAGAGATTGCCCGCCTCGGCACGGGTGGCGGCGGTGAAGTCCGCGACGAGCGACAACCAGCCGTCGCTGAGCTCGGGACGCACCGGGAACTTGACGACGATCAGAATCACGGTCTGGTCCTCTCATTTCGACCAGGCAGAGCCTATTGCGCGCGTACCCGCTGCGGGCGCCCCTAGTTGGGCTTGGGCTCGAGGATGCGGGTACGAGGCGTTCCGGCCAAGCCCGGCGAAGCCTCGGGTGAAGACCACACGTTGGTCTGCAGGAATGTCGCGAACGCCTGTGCGCCGGAAGCGTCATCGAACTCGAGATCGAGGGTCAAGAAGTGCGGGTCATCCGCAGGCAGCCGGATGGCATGGCCGCGGACACCTGCGTGGGCACGCGCTGACGCGAACCGGTCGAACGCCTGTCTCCAGATGTCGTAGTCGTGTATCGGGTGCTCAATTCGAAGCGTAGTCACGTGCGTCTCCATTCGGCGAAGCCTGATTGGCTTGAGCGGCAAGGCTAAAACGCATTCGTAACCTGCGGTATCCCAGATATCTGGGCGGCTTTGCCCCACCTCTGGGGCTCTGTCGGGGCGTACCCTCTCGGTCGTGTCCGCCCGCCCGTCGCGCGATCGCGCCCGCGAGCGCATCGAGGCGATCAGCGCGGCACCCACCGATGCTGTCGCGCTGCGGCGCGAGGTGCTCGACGCCCTGGGCGAGGTTATCGCGTTCGACGCCTACGTCTGGCTGCTCACCGACCCGGTCACGGCGGTGGGAGCGGCGCCGTTCGCCGACGTGCCGTGCCTGCCGGAATTGCCTGCGCTGATCAAGGCAAAGTACGCCAC
>JALYVG010000082.1 GCA_030853345.1 Actinomycetota bacterium
GCTGCTCGTCGTCATCGGTGACGTCGACGACGAAGACGTGCTCGCGGTTGTCGATGAGGAAGCCGACGTTGTCCAGGCGGTACTGCAGCCCGGTGATGCGCCGCGGTGCCTCCTTCTCGGCCGGGACTTTGTCGTCCTGGCCGTACCGGCCGGCCTCAGGCACCCTGGCCGCGAACGCGATCGCACTCGAGTCCGGGGCCCACACGGGGGCGCCGGCACCGCCGGGCAGATCGGTGAGTGCTCGTGCGTCGCCGCCGTCGGCGGCGAGCAGGTGCACCTGCGCCTTGCCTTCAGGCGCAGCGCGCAGGAAGGCGATCCATCGTCCGTCGGGTGAGTAGCGCGGGGCCGAGTCCTTCTTGCCGTGGGTCAGCCGCCGAGGCGGGGTGGACCCGTCGACGGCGACGGTCCACAGCTGGCTGCGGTACTCGTTGTCCTCGAGGTCCGGCCGGGACGCCGTCACCACAGCCGTGCGCCCGTCGGGCGAGAGCGTCGGTGCGCCCAGCTTGATCAGGTATGCGATGTCAGTCGGTTTCACCGGACCACCCTATGCGGCTGCCTGGCGATCGGTCAGGACTGGCCACACCGGGAATCACCGCACGACTGGGCAACTCCTGCTGTGTCACGGAGGTGAGCGCGGTGGGTACCGGGAAGCTGTTGTCTCAGGCCAGCGTGCCGTTGTTGCGGCTGTCCGACGGGGTGCCGCGGGCCGGGATCGCGATCGCGGCCATGCTGGTGCTGGCCGGGCTGGATCTTGTCGGCGCGCTGTTGGCCCGCCGCTGGGCGCAGGGTGGTTCCGTGGTCTGGTTCGGCGCGGGCGTGCTCTGCTTCGCGGCACTGTTCTGGGTGTACGGATCGAGCCTGCGCTACGCCGACCTGATTTCGGTGACGTTCGGCTGGATCGTTGCGCTGCAAATCGGCTTGATGTTCATCGACAGCGTGCGGTCGGCCACGGGGGTTGCTACGGGGCGCTGGATCGCGGCAGTGGCCATCGTCCTGCTCGAGGGGTACCTGCTGTTCTCCACCGAAGCCGCATAGCAGCCGGATAGCCGCTGTCCGAGGATCCCGAGGGCCAGCGCTTGCTCGCGGCAGCCGCGCCGAAGACCTGCATCTGCCTGTTGTGATCACGCCCGACGGCGCGGTGTCATCAGGCTTGCGCACCTCGTCGGGCCCATCGCACCCTTCCCGCCATACCGGCGTGCGGTTTATCCCGCTCTGGGGGTCACAGGTAGTTGTTTATTCCGAGTTAGACGTTCGGGCCGCTGGTCGCGTAGCGTGAGCATTCCGTGAGAGATGCCGGTCTATTTGCGGAGGTTTGATCCATGGCGTCCTGCCCGCACTCAACTGCTACCGCGTTCAATGACGTTACCGAACTCGACGCCCTCGGCCCCGCGGTGGATGTCGACGAGGCACGAAGCTGGCTCGAGCTGTACTTCGCTGAGACCAACCCGCGCGGTGATCTCGAGCAGCGCTGGCGCGCGATCACTGCCGACCTGGCGCGCAGCGGCACGTACGTGCACACCTTCGGAGAACTCGAGTGGGGTGCCCGCGTGGCGTGGCGCCAGTCGGTCCGGTGCATTGGCCGCGCGCGCTGGCAATCACTCGTCGTCCGTGACGCGCGCACCGCAGCCACGATCGACGAGATCGCTGCCGAGTTGACCAAGCACCTCCAGTTCGCCACGAACGCCGGCCGGATCCGCTCGACGATCACGGTGTTCCGGCAGGACGGCGCGGCCGGTCCCCGGGTGCGCGTCGCGAACGAGCAGCTGATCCGGTACGCCGGTTATGCCGACAACGAGGGCAGGACCCTGGGCGATCCGCGCTACGTCGACTTCACCGCCCTGCTCGCCTCATGTGGCTGGCAACCCCCGTCGCCACCGTCGGCGTTCGACGTGCTGCCCTGGCTCATCGAGACCGAGCACGAGCGGCCCCGGGTCGTGCCGGTGCCGGATGCAACGGTGCTCGAGGTCCCGGTGACCCATCCCGATCTGCCCTGGTTCAGCGAACTGTGTCTGCGCTGGCACGCGGTCCCTGTCATCAGCAATATGCGGCTGCGCATCGGCGGCATCAACTATTCCTGCGCTCCGTTCAACGGCTTCTACCTCGTCGACGAGATCGCGACCCGGAATTTCGGTGACGTCGATCGTTACGACCAGCTACCCGAGATCGCGACCCGAATGGGTCTGGACACCACGTCCAGCGCCAACTTCTGGCAGCTGCGCGCGGCCGTCGAACTGAATACGGCCGTCCTGCATTCGTTCCGTGCAGCCGGTGTGCGGATCGAGGAGCCCGTCGCCGAATCCGCGCTGTTCAGCGAGTTCGCCAAACGGGAAGAGGCCGCTGGCCGACGGGTGTACGGCGACTGGTCGTGGATCAACGGCCACATCGGCTCGACGTTCGGCCGATCATGGCACCGCTACTACGACACCGACGAGCCCAACCCGAACTTCTGGCTCGATCCTGGTGCGCGGGAGCTGAGCTTCGGCCACCCGCGGTCCGGGCCGCTGACGTTGTACTAGCCGGCGGGTCACCGGCGGGTCACCGGCGGGTCACCGGAGGGTCACCGGAGGGTCACCGGCGGGTCACCGGCGGGTCACCGGCGGGTCATTCGTAGCAGCGCGGCCGGTTGTGCGGGACGCGCGAGCTTGATCATCTAGCGATTGGCGCGGTATGCGACCGCAACCACTAGATGATCACGAGACCGGTTAGGCGCACCGAGGCGCTGGATGACGCAGCTTGATCACCTAGAAGTTGGCGCGATATGCGACCACAACCGCTAGATGATCATGGAAGGTACACGGGTGCGCAGCTCAGGGCCCCGACAAGTTGGCCCCCGAGCGGGCGGCCGTGCGGCGTGTCGCCCTGCTGCGGGGCCAGGCCGCGTTCCAATCAGCGGCGGGGCCAGGCCGCGTTCCAATCAGCGGCGGGGCCAGGCCGCGTTCCAATCAGCGGCGGGGCCAGGCCGCGTTCCGATCAGCGGCGGGCGGCGGGCGGGGCTAGCGTCTGCGGCGTGGTTGATGCGATCTCGGTCTCTGGTCTGGTCAAGACTTTCGGTAAGACCCGGGCCCTGGACGGCCTGGACCTGACAGTCACCAAGGGTGAGGTGCACGGCTTCCTCGGACCGAACGGGTCCGGCAAGTCCACCACCATTCGGGTGCTACTCGGCCTGATCAAGGCCACTGGAGGCACCGCCCGGCTGCTGGACGGTGACCCGTGGACCCAGGCCACCGAACTGCACCAACGGGTTGCCTACGTCCCGGGTGACGTCACCCTGTGGCCCAACCTGACCGGAGGCGAGATCGTCGACCTGCTCGGCCGGCTGCGCGGCGGGCTGGACCCGGGGCGACGCGCGCGGCTCGTGGAGCAGTTCGAGCTGGACCTCACGAAGAAGGCCCGCGCCTACTCCAAAGGCAACCGGCAGAAGGTCGCACTTGTCGCTGCGTTCGCCGCCGACGCCGAGCTGCTGATCCTGGACGAGCCGACGTCCGGCCTGGATCCCTTGATGGAGACGGTGTTTCAGCGGTGCGTGGGGGAGGCCCGAGATCGCGGCGCCACTGTGCTCCTGTCCAGCCACATCCTGTCCGAGGTCGAGGCGCTGGGCGATCGGGTCAGCATCATCCGCAAGGGCCGTACGGTCGACACCGGGACGCTGAGCGAGCTGCGGCACCTGAGCCGCATCGCGCTCGATGCCACGGTTACCAATGACGTGCCGCCGCTGGCCGGCACCCCGGGAGTGCACGACCTGAGCGTGGACGGCCACCGGGTGCGCTGCCACGTGGACGAATCGGCGCTTACCGAGGTCATGGCCCGGCTGGCCGCGGCCGGGCTGCACAACCTCACCTGCCAGCCGCCCACGCTCGAGGAACTGTTCCTGCGCCACTATGGCGAGCAACCCGACGCTGCGTCGACCGCACAGAGCACTTCGGCATGAGCAGCATGACCGCACAAAGCGATTCGGCATGAGCAGCATGACCCCACAGAGCGATTCGGCATGAGCAGCATGACCGCGACCGCGCCGTTGACGGCCAGCGCGCTGCGCCGCGACCGGATCGTCATCCCGGTCTGGGTATACGCCCTGGCCGGGACGGCGATCGGCACGGCCTACAGCTTCAAACACCTCTACCCGACCGCCGCCGACCGGCTCAGCTTCGCCGAAGGCGTCCAGACGAACGCGGCGCTGCTGGCGCTGACTGGCCGGCTGTACGGCACCAGTCTCGGCGGCCTGGTGGCCTGGCGACTGCTCGGGCTCGGTTCGGCAATCGTCGGGTTGATGAGCGTGCTGCTCATCGTGCGGCACACCCGCGCCGACGAGGAGGCCGAACGGCTGGAGCTGCTGCGCTCGGCCGTCGTGGGCCGCCAGGCCCCGTTGGCCTCAGCGCTGTTCACGGCCTTCGCGGCGAACGCCGCGATCGCCGGTGTGGCCGCGCTCGGGCTCGTCGCCTTCGGCTTGCCGTTGACCGGTTCACTACTGTTCGGGCTGGCGTGGTTCTCGGCCGGTATCACGTTCGCGGCGCTCGCCGCGGTCACGGCCCAGTTGGCCGAGACGTCGCGGGCGGCGAATTCGATGGCGCTCTCTGCGCTCGCGGTCGCGTTCCTGCTGCGCGCACTCGGCGACGCCAGCAGCCCGACCGGACCGCGATGGTTGTCGTGGCTCTCACCGATCGGCTGGGCGCAGCACACCGAGCCGTTCGGCGGCCAACACTGGGCGGTCCTGCTGCTGCCCGCCGGCCTCACCGCCGCCGGCGTGGCGTGTGCCGTCGCGATCCAGGAACGGCGCGATCTTGGCGCCGGCGCGATCGCGGTCCGGCCGGGCCCGGTGTCGGCCGCAGGTCTGCTCACCGGTCCGTTCGGGCTGGCCTGGCGGCTGCAGCGCACCGCGCTCGTCGGCTGGTCCGCCGGTATGGCGCTGCTCGGGGTCACGTCGGGCTCGATCGCCTCCAGCGTGGGCGACCTTGTCGGCGACAGCGCGGCCTCCCGCACGTTCATCGCGCAACTCGGCGGGCCGGGCTCGCTGGTCGACGCCTACCTGGCCACCATCGCCGGCTCGGTCGGGCTGATCGTGTCGGGCTACGCCGTGAGCGCCGCCGCTCTCCTGCGCAAGGAGGAGAGCGCCGGGCACGCCGAGATACTGCTGGCCGCGCCCGTCAGCAGGCTGCGGTGGACGGCCAGCCATGCCAGCTTCGCGCTGGGCGGCAGCGCGGTCCTGCTCGCGGTGGCCGGGCTTGGGGTGGGCGTCGGATACGGCCTGAGCACGCACGACGTGAGCGGTCAGCTGCTCCGGCTCACCGGCGCGGTGCTGGTGCAACTGCCGGCAGTCTGGGTGGTCACCGGGGCCGCGGTCGCACTGTTCGCGTTCGTGCCCCGGCTGACCAGTGCCCCGTGGACCGTTGTGGGCGGCTGCCTGCTGCTCGGTGAGCTCGGTCCCACGCTGCGGTTCCCGCAATGGGTCCTGGACGTGTCGCCGTTCAGTCATGTCCCGAAGCTGCCTGGTGCCGACGCGGCGCCGCTGCCATTGGGGATCCTGGCTGGTGTCGCCGTCGTGCTGCTGGCCGCGGGCGCGGTGCGCATCCGAGGCCGCGACCTACAGGGATAACTCACGCGACAGCCGGCGCGCTGCGTCGCTAGCCTCCGACGGGTGCGCTCGGTTCCGGAGTTCCTGCTCGTCGGGCTGGTCGTCACCCTGACCCCGGGACCGGCCACCGCGCTCATCCTGCGCGTCGCCGCGCGCGACGGGCGCCGGGCCGCGCTCGGTGCAGTCGCCGGTAACAGCATCGGCGTCCTGGTCTGGGCCGGCCTGTCGGCGGTCGGCGTCTCGTCGCTGATCCTCGCGTCGCAGATCGCCTACGACGTGCTGCGGGTCGGCGGGGCCGTGGTGCTCGTCGCCCTTGGCGTGCGCTCGATCCTGCACCGTGGCGACGATGGGGCCGACGCGCCGCGCGGTCGGCACGGCTGGCGCTCGGGGCTGATCACATCAGTAGCCAATCCGAAGCTCGCGGTCTTCTTCATCGCCCTGTTCCCGCAATTCCTCAGCCCGCACGCCGCCGTGTTGCCGGCCGCGCTCGCGATGGCCGCCGTGATCGTCGCGTACGACGTGCTGTGGTTCTCGGCCCTGGCCTACGCCGTCGACCGCGCCGGGACGCTGCTGCGGCCGCGGGTGCGCCGGACGATGGAGCGGGGGACCGGCGCAGTGATGGTGGGCCTGGGCGTCAGTATCGCCGCCGAGGCTCGCTGACTGGTCACTGACGGCGAAGGCCGTCGACCGCACTGGCCGGGACCGCCAGCACGATCGTGTGATAGCTCTCGATGCGGTCGATGATGTCGGCGCGCGGGCCATCGTGCCACTCGGGCGAGGTGTAGAAGCGCTTCTCCTGCTCGTCGCGGGCATCGTGCGACGGGAACGAGCGGATCAGGATGTATTCCTCGACCCCGTCGTCGTTCATCTCCGACGGCCCGAAGCGGACGACGTCGAGACCGAATTCGTGCAGCAGCGGAGCCACGCGCTCAGCGACGGTGGCGTGAAAGGCCTCGGTGGTCCCGGCCTTGAGCCGGTAGGTACGGATCTCGAGCAGGAACGAGCTGAGCACGGTGGCGTCCATCGGGGCAGCGTAGGGGTACCCACCGACCGCACCCCGCATCCACCTTTCGGAGCCGGATAGGAGGCGCGTTGGGCGCTCAAGATGGACAGGCGCGAGGGGCGTTAGCCGAAGGCGGTAGCTTCGTCGCTCATGACCACCGGTGCGCCCGACGGCAGGTCGCCACTGTTCGCGGTGATCGGCGAGGCGCTCATCGACCTGGTCGACCCCGGCAACGGCACGCCATGCGCGGCGCACCCGGCGGGGAGTCCGCTGAATGTCGCCATCGGCCTGGCCCGCCTCGGCCAGCCCGTCACCTTCATCGGGCGCTTGTCCCGTGACCCGTTCGGGACGATCCTGCGCAACCACGCCACCCGGTCCGGCGTCGACCTCACCCTCGCGGTCGAGGGCCGCGAACCCACCACGATCGCTCTGCTCGACATCAAGGACGGCATCGCGCGTTACGAGTTCTCCGTCGACGGCACCGTCGATTTCCAGTGGGCCGAGAGCGAACTTGCGCACCTGCCGGCGAGCGTCGCCTGGGTGCACTTCGGCTCGCTGACCTCGTGGTTACCCCCGGGTGACCAGGTGATCCTGAGGCGGATTGCCGCCCTGCGCGCCGCCGGAGACGTGGTCGTCAGCTACGACCCGAACGTCCGTCCACAGCTGCAACCGGACGCGGCGATCGCTCGCGACCAGGTCGAGCAGTCGCTGCGGCACGCGCACGTGGTGAAGGCGAGCCTCGAGGACCTGCAGTATCTGTACCCCCGCGAGCCGGCCGCGAAGGTGGCCAAGCGGTGGCTGACTACCGGACCGGAGATCGTAATCATCACGCGCGGCGGGGACGGCGCGACGGCGTTCACCGCCGGCTATGCCGCGCTCGAGCGACCGGCCTATCCGGCGCCGGCCATCGACACGGTCGGAGCGGGGGACGCGTTCACCAGCGGACTGCTCGACGCGCTGGCCCGGCGCGGCCTCGCCTCGCTGTCACGCCTGCGCGAATTGCATGACCCTGAGACGCTGGCGGCCGTCGTCGACGCCGCCGCGATGGTGGCGGGGCTGACCACTACCCGGCCCGGAGCAGACCCGCCGAGGCGGGCCGAGGTCGAGGCCGAGATCAACGCCGAGGTCGAGCGCGCTCGCCGCATCACACGAGAGGCCGAACCCCCGCAGGAAGCGGTCCACCGGCCAGCAACTCCACGCCCACGTCGGCCAACGCGGTAAGCGCGACCCGCTGCGCCCACGGCCCGAACGAGACGCGGGCAACGCCCACCGCGGCGAACTCGGCCGGACTCGCGCCGCCAGGCAGCGCGATCACGCTCACCTTGCGCAGCCCGATCCCCTCGACCAGGCGGCCTGCGGTCTCGGCGTCGAGGCGGGCGGGCACGAACACACATGCAGCGCCCGCGTCCAGGAATACCCGGCCGCGCCGCACCGCCTCGGCCACGATGTCGTCCGGGCCGCGGTCGCCTGGCGCGAAGAAAACGTCGGTGCGTGCGTTCAGGACGAACGGCACGCCCTCGGCCTCGCCCGCCTGCACGACAGCCTCGACGGCGGCGACCGCTTCGTCGAGCGGGCGCATCTCGTCCTCGATGTTTCCGCCGACGGCGCCGGCGCCGATCGCCCGGCGGACGGTCGTCCCGACGTCGCCGTAGCCGGCTTCGAGGTCGGCGCTGACGGGCAGATCGACCGCCGAGGTGATGCGCGCGATCGCGTCGATCATCAGGTCGAGCGGGATCTGCTCGCCGTCGTCGTAGCCGTGCGCGGCGGCGACGGAGTGGCTGGCCGTCGCCAGCGCCGTGCAGCCCGGCAGACCGGCCACGACCCGGGCACTGGCCACGTCCCACACATTGACGAGGATGAGCGGTTCGGGGGCATCGTGCAGGCGGCGCAGTTGAACCGCGCGATCAGCAGCGGTCATCCGGCCACCCTTAGCTCCCGAATCCCTGCGCGGGCAGGACGCGGTTGGCGGGCGGCGCGCGCCACGGCGCTGTCTTGGTCGCCAACCGAGCGGACGCGAGCGCCGCGAGATCAGGTCGGCGGCGGTCCCACGCCACGAGGCCCCGAGCGATGCCCGCCCACGAAGCAGTGAGCAACACGAGCGCAACGACCAGGTTGAAGTTCATTACGGCGACCAATCTCCAACACTCAGAGCCAGTGACGGCGTTTGAAGACGAAGTACAGGGTGATGGACGTGGCGAGCATCAAGGTCAGGGCGAGCGGGTAGCCAAGCACCCAATGCAGTTCGGGCATGTGGTCGAAGTTCATGCCGTAGATGGTGCCGACCAGGGTGGGCGCGAAGAGGATCGCCGCCCACGCCGAGATCCTCTTGACCTCTTCGTTCTGTGCCAGGCTGGACTCCGTCAAGCTGCGCATCTCCTCGTTCTGGCGCTGGCCCACGAGCGTGGTCTGTACGGTCAGGGCGTTCTGCAGGAGTACCCGGAAACCGTCGGCACGCTCGACGACGCGAGTGGCATGGTCCTGGACGTCGCGCAACCGGCGCTGCAGTTCGACGTCGACGCGGTACTTCTCGAAGCCACCCTCCAGTGCCCGCAAGATGTCCAGCAGTGGATGGGTCGCGCGCTGGAACTCGATCACCTCGCGGGACAGCTCGTAGATACGCCGCGACACCGCGGGATCACCCGAGAACAGCTGGTCCTCGATCTCGTCGATGTCGTTCTCGAGACCGGCAACCACGGGTTGGTACTCATCGACGACCTGGTCGAGGATCGCGTACAGGATCGCCTCGGGTCCGCACCGCAGTAGTTCCGGGCTGCTCTCCAGGCGCCGGCGCACCTGGTGCACATCGGGTGCCTCCGCATGCCGGATGGTCACCACGAAGTCCGGCCCGGTGAAGACGTGCAGCTCACCGAACTCCACTTGCTCGACGTTGTCGAGGTAGCGGGCCGGACGCAGGACGAGGAAGAGGGTGTCGTCGTAGCGCTCCAACTTCGGTCGCTGGTGAGCCGAGATCGCATCCTCGACGGCGAGCTCGTGCAGCCCGAACTCCCGCGCCACGGCACGGATCTCGTCGGGATCGGGGCGGTACAACCCGATCCAGGCCATGCCGCGCCGCTCGCGCAGGATCTCGAACGTCTCCTCCAGGCTCTGCGGATCGGCCGTCCGGCACCCGTCGACGTACACCGCGTTGTCCTTGAGCGCCATCGCGTGCACCACCTCCCGTCACTGGCCATGGTCCCGGGTCGCCGATCAGTTGCCCGCGTAGGGGTAGGCCTTGTCCAATGCGAGGTTGAGCTGCAGCACGGTCACGCGGGGCTCACCCAGGAAGCCGAGATCGCGGCCCTTGCCGAACTTCCTGACCAGCGCTGAGACCTGAGCGACGCTGATGCCACGCGCCTTGGCCACGCGCGCCTCCTGGATGTTGGCATAGGCGGGGCTGATCTCGGGATCAAGACCTGAACCGGACGCGGTCACCGCATCGGCCGGGACGGCCGGGTGGCCCGGCGCGTTGCCGCGGACTGGCACGATCTGACCCTTGGCATAGTCCTCGCCGAACGTGGCCGGCTGAACCGGCACGCCCTGGTAGGTCGCGATGAACGGCCTCACCGGCGCCGCCTGGTTGATGCTGACGACACGGGTGATCCTGCCGTGAAAGCCGGGACCGGACCAGAACACCGCGAGCACCGCCCCGACACCGTCGGACGTGCAGAACGGCCGGGAGCCGTCGACACCATCGAGTTCACCGACCGCCAGGCTGCGGCTGCACACCTGAGTGAGCAGGCTCTGCGTGCCGGCGTCGCCCTTGACCGCCGGGTCGGGCAGCGTGTCCTCGATCGACTCGGGCCCAAGGTTGCTGGCGCTCGAGGCGGTCGGGTCGTAGCCGTCGCCCGCCGCCGATGGCCGGCTCTGGAAGTACTGTGGCAGCGGGTTGCCGTCGGCATCGGTGAACGACTGGCCGATGAGCTTGGAGCCGACGACCTGCCCACCGGACTTGATCAGCGACCCGTCGGCGCGGGACTTCAGGCCGGGCACCTGGCCGATGACTGTGATCAGCAGCGGATAGGCGACGCCGAGCACCACCGTGAAGATCAGCAACATGCGCAGCGCGGCCACGTGCTGCCGGAGCGAGTTGAGAAGGGCGCGCATCAGGGTCACCGGATTCCGGGCAGGTACTGGATGACGATGTCGATTGCCTTGATGCCCAGGAAGGGCATCACGATGCCGCCGAGCCCGTAGATGTAGAGGTTGCGACGCAACATGGCGCTGGCGCTGGCCGGCCGGTAACGCACCCCGCGCAGGGCCAGCGGGATCAGCACCACAATGATGAGCGCGTTGAAGATGACCGCGGACAGGATGGCCGACTGCGGCGAGTACAGCCGCATGACGTTCAGCTTGTCCAGGCCGGGGTACACCGCGGCGAACATGGCTGGGATGATCGCGAAGTACTTCGCGACGTCGTTGGCGATGGAGAACGTCGTCAGCGCCCCCCGGGTGATCAGCAACTGCTTGCCGATCTCGACGATCTCGATCAGCTTCGTCGGATCGGAGTCGAGGTCGATCATGTTGCCGGCTTCCTTCGCGGCCGACGTTCCGGTGTTCATGGCCACGCCGACATCCGCCTGCGCCAGCGCCGGTGCGTCGTTCGTTCCGTCACCGGTCATCGCGACGAGCTTGCCGCCCGCCTGTTCACGCTTGATGAGGGCCATCTTGTCCTCAGGCGTCGCCTCGGCCAGGAAGTCGTCCACTCCGGCCTCGTCCGCGATCGCCTTTGCGGTAAGGGGATTGTCGCCCGTGATCATCACGGTGCGGATGCCCATGCGACGCAATTCGTCGAACCGTTCGCTCATGCCTTGCTTGACGATGTCCTTGAGCGCGATCACACCGAGAACTCGCGGCACGCCACCGTCGAGGCGTTCGGCGACGACCAAGGGCGTACCGCCAGCCGCGCCGACGCCGTCGACTATCTCGTCGGTGCGCGCAGGCAGGTCACCGCCGCTGTCGCGTACCCACGTCAGAACGGCCGCTGCGGCACCCTTGCGCACCTGCCGCCCTGGCTCGTTGCCGAGCGCGGTCAGGTCGACGCCGCTCATTCGGGTCTGCGCGGTGAACGCAACGAAGCTCGCGTGTGTCAACTCGCCTGCGGCGCGTTCGCGCAGCCCGAATTCGGACTTGGCCAGCACGACGATGGAGCGCCCCTCGGGCGTCTCGTCTGCCAAGGACGAGACCTGTGCGGCACTGGCGAGCTGATCGAGCGGCACGTCACCGACCGGGATGAACTCGGTCGCCTGCCGGTTGCCCAATGTGATCGTCCCGGTCTTGTCGAGCAACAACGTGTCGACGTCACCGGCGGCCTCGACGGCCCGACCGCTCATGGCCAGGACATTGCGCTGAACCAAGCGGTCCATGCCGGCGATGCCGATGGCTGACAGCAGGGCACCGATCGTGGTCGGGATCAGGCAGACGAGCAACGACACCATCACGATGCCGGTCACCCCGTTATGGCCCAGCGCCGAGCTGTCGGGCAGGCCCGGAAGGTTGGCCTTGGAGAAGATCGCGAGCGGCTGGAGCGTTACCGTGGCGAGCAGGAAGATCAGCGTCAGCGACGCCAACAGGATGTTGAGCGCGATTTCGTTGGGCGTCTTCTGCCTGCTCGCCCCCTCGACCAGCGCGATCATCCGGTCGATGAAGCTCTCGCCCGGCTTCTGGGTGATCTCGATGACGATCCGGTCCGACAGGACCTTGGTGCCGCCCGTGACCGAGCTGCGGTCACCACCACTCTCGCGGATGACCGGAGCGCTCTCGCCGGTGATCGCGCTCTCATCGACGCTGGCGATTCCCTCGATGACGTCACCGTCTCCGGGGATGACGTCGCCTGCCACGCAGACGACGCGGTCGCCCTGCTGCAGTTGCGGGGCAGGGACGGACTCCGCAGCGCCCGTGAGGTTGTCCCGGTCGACCAGGCGGTTCGCGACGGTGTCGGTCTTGGCCCGCCGCAGCGCCTCGGCCTGGGCCTTGCCCCGGCCCTCGGCGACGGCTTCGGCGACGTTGGCGAACAGCACGGTCAGCCAGAGCCAGACGACGGACAGCCAGGCGAAGACGCTCGGCTTGTCGAGCGCCAGCACGGTCGCGAAGACCGCGCCGACCTCGACGATGAACATGACCGGGTTCTTGTACAGCGTCAGGGGGTTGAGCTTGCGCGCGGCGTCCGGCAGCGACGTCCAGAGCATCTTGGGGTCGAGCAGCCCCGCCTGGACCCGGTGCCCGCTCGACGGGTTGGTCGCGTCGCCCGGCGTACCCGCCGGCAGGTGCGGTGTCGTGGTGACGGTCATCAGTGCAGCCCCTCCGCGAGCGGACCGAGTGCGAGTGCCGGGAAATAGGTGAGGCCGACCACGATGAGCGTGACGCCGGTCAACATTCCGACGAACAGCAACCGGTGCGTCGGCAGCGTGCCCTCGGACGCCGGAACCGGTTTCTGTCGTGCCAACGACCCGGCCAGGCCGAGCACGAAGATGATGGGCAGGAAGCGCCCGAGAACCATGACGATGCCGAGCACGGTGTTGTACCAAACGGTGTTCACGGAGATGCCGGCGAAGGCCGAGCCGTTGTTGTTGGCCGCTGATGTGAATGCATACAGCACCTCGGACAAGCCATGCGGTCCGCCGTTCAACATCGACGCACGCTCGCCGGGCAAGGCCATCGCCAGTGCCGTCCCGATGAGGACCAGGGCCGGGGTGGTGAGCAGATACAGGGACGCGAACTTCACCTCCCGGCCGCCGAGTTTCTTTCCGAGGTACTCCGGCGTTCGACCCACCATCAGACCTGCGACGAATACAGTCAGCACCGCCAGGATCAACATCCCGTAGAGCCCCGAGCCCGTGCCGCCTGGCGCGACCTCGCCGAGCATCATGTTCAACAGCAGCGTCGCGCCACCCAGACTGGTGTAGGAGTCGTGGAAGCTGTCGACCGCACCGGTCGAGGTCAGTGTCGTCGCCGTGGCGAAGGCCGCCGAATCGGGGACACCGAATCGAGTCTCGGTGCCCTCACCGGCGGAGCCGACCGCGGTCGGCACCGTGCCATGGTGCGTCTCCTGCGCCGCGGTGTTCAGACCGACGCCGAGGATTGCCAGGAAGGCCATGACGGCGACTATTGCGCGCCCTTGCCGCCGGTCGCCGACGATCGCGCCGAACGTCCGCGGCAAGGAGAAGCTGATGGCCAGGAGCAGGAAGATCTCCAGCCAGTTCGTCCACACGGTGGGGTTCTCCCACGGGTGAGCGGAGTTGGCGTTGAAGAACCCGCCGCCATTGGTGCCGAGTTCCTTGATCACTTCCTGGCTGGCGATCGGCCCACCGGGCAGCGTCTGCGTGCCTGCGGTGATCGTGTGGATCGTCGCGTAGTGGTGGAAGTTCTCGAGCATGCCGGCGCCGACGAACACGATCGCAAACACGATCGAGATGGGCAGCAGGATCCGCAGGCAGATGCGGGTCAGGTCGACCCAAAAGTTGCCGAGCCGGTCGGTTTTGTGGCGGGCGAAGCCGCGAATCAGCGCGACGGCGACGGCGATGCCCATTGCAGCCGACACGAAGTTCTGCACGGCCAGACCCGCCATCTGGGCGATGTAGCTCAGCGCGCTCTCGCCTGAATAGGACTGCCAGTTCGTGTTGGTCACGAAACTCGCCGCGGTGTTGAGGGACTGGCTGCGGCTCATCTGCGGCACGCCGAACGGATGGCCGAACTTGTGCTGCAGTCGTAGGAAGCCGTACAGGAACAGAACAGAGACCGCTGCGAACGCCAGCACGGAGCGCAGATACCGGCCCCACGTCTGGTCGGCCTCCGGATCGACGCCGCCGAGCTTGTAGATGACCTTCTCGACCCGCAGATGGCGCTTGGACTGCACCATCCTGGCCATGTAGTCGCCGAAGGGTTTGTGGATGAGTACCAGCGCCAGGATCAGAGTGCCGAGGAAGATGACCCCGGCCCAGTTCGAGGACATCAGAACTTCTCGGGGAAGACGAGCGCGACCACGAGGAATACGGCCAGCGCGACAGACAGGATCAGTCCCACGATGTTTGCGCCGCTCACAGCCTTTCGGCCGCCTTTGCCACCAGCGCCAGCAGCCCGAACAGGGCAATGATCAGCAGGATGAACGCGACGTCATGCATTCGGACTCCAGAACCTAGGGGGAACACGCCCCGCACCGGCCCGGCGCCAATATGCCGAGCACCGTGAGTGAACGCCCACGCTGCGGAGGTTGTCGCGCCAATCCGGGGGCATTCACGCGATAGTCACGCTGCTCTCGCGCCCTCGCCACATTGACCGCTCAGCAAGTGGGCATAGCCTACGGACATGGGAAACATCGGCGAAGAGCGCCGCACCATCGAGGTGCTGCCGCTCAACGAACCAGCTCAGGCCCCCGCACCAGCGCAGCCGGCGAAACAGCCGCAGCCGGCTCCGGAGCCCGTACCCGCCAAATAGGTCGCGATGGACAAATTCTCGGGATTCGAACCAGCGGTTGGCGAGATCCGTGCCCTGCGCAGCTTTCGCATCGGCCCTGACGCGCGCCTGTATCCGCTGTTCAGCGATGAGGCCTGGTCCGACGGGGTGAACACCGCGCGCTGCCGCAACACAGCACTCGCGCGGCGTCGCGATACCGAGCATCTCGTCGTCGGTCCAGACTGCACGTGCGGCTTCTACGCCTACGCCGACGAGCAGGGCGCGGTCGAGTACCCGCATGCGCAGCACGTTCTGGCGGTCGTCGCCTGCTGGGGGCGCGTCGTCGCGGGGACACGGGGGCTGCGCAGCGAGCACGCCCGCGTCGAGGCCGTCTGGATGTCGTCGACGGTCCCGCCGGACCTGGCCGCCGGGGTCGCCGAGAACTATCCGGCCGCGACGACCTACGCCGACAAGACGGCCATGCTCGCCGAGCATCCGCCTACGCGGGTCGACTGCTACGACGACCCGAGCGCTCGGCAGCCCGCCCGGGCGCGGACGGTCGTTCGGGCCGGCCTGCTCACGACCCTGGTGCTCGGCCTGGTGCCGTGGCGGCTGGTTTCCGGGAACTACGACGCCCTCGCCCTGTGGGTGGCAGCCGTGTGCGGGTTCCTGGTGGCCGCGGTCGTCTACGGCAGGCGCGCCGAGGTAGTCGCACGCAAGCGAGCGCTCATCTGCACCGCCGCTGTGCTGTGGCTGGTCGCGCCGCTGGCAGGCCCGGCCGGGTTCTACCTGTTCCGGCTGCCCGTCCTGCAGATCGCGTTCGTGGCCTACCAGCAGCGCAGGACGTTGGTCCGAGCGTCCAGGCGCTTCCCGGCCGACATCGGGTGAGCGGCTCGACGCGTGGCAGGTTGCGGATCTACCTGGGTGCCGCACCGGGCGTCGGCAAGACGTACGCGATGCTGGAAGAAGGTGCCCGCCGCCGCGAGCGCGGTACCGACGTCGTGATCGGATTCGTCGAGACACACGGCCGGGCCCAGACCGAGGCGAAGATCGGCGACCTGCCGGTGGTGCCTCGCAAGAAGGTGACCTACCGCGGGGCCACGTTCGAGGAGATGGACGTCGACGCGGTACTCGCCCGTCATCCCCAGCAGGTCCTCGTCGACGAGTTGCCGCACACCAACGCACCGGGCTCGGGCCGCCACGAGAAACGCTGGCAGGACATCGAAGACCTCCTGGCCGCCGGCATCGACGTGATCAGCACGGCCAACGTGCAGCACCTCGAGTCGCTCAACGACGTCGTGCAGCAGATCACCGGCGTGCCCCAACGCGAGACCGTGCCGGACGCCGTGGTACGAGCGGCCGAGCAGATCGAGCTCGTGGACATGACACCCGAGGCCCTGCGCCGCCGCCTGGCGCACGGCAACGTCTACGGGCCGGAGAAGATCGACGCGGCGTTGAGCAACTACTTCCGCCCCGGGAACCTCACCGCCCTGCGCGAACTGGCCCTGCTCTGGCTCGCCGACCAGGTTGAGGAGGGGATGCAGCGCTACCGCGAACAGCACGGCATCAAGGGCACCTGGGAGACCCGCGAGCGGGTGGTGGTGGCGCTCACCGGCGGACCCGAAGGCGACGCCCTCATCCGCCGGGCGGCACGGATCGCGGCCCGCGCCGCCGGCGGCGACCTGATGGCGATTCACGTTGCACGTAGCGACGGCCTGGCCGGTGCGGGCGTCGCCGCGCTGGAGTCGCAGCGGCTGCTGGTGGAATCGCTGGGCGGGACGTACCACTCGGTGGTCGGCGACGACGTGCCCAGCGCATTGCTCGACTTCGCCCGCAGCGTCGACGCCACCCAGATCGTGCTCGGCGCGTCGCGGCGCCGGCAGTGGGCGGCTCTGGCCGGCCCCGGAACGAGCGCGACCGTCACCCGGCTGTCCGGCCCGATCGATGTGCACATGGTCAGCCACGACTACGCGGGCCGGGGCCGCCTGCTGCCCTCCCTCGGCTTCGGGCTGACCCCGCGGCGACGGATGGCCGGAGCACTCAGCGCCACGGTGCTGCTGGCGGGGGCGACGCTCGCTCTCACCGCGCTTCGCGGCGACCTGACGTTTGCCAGCGACGTCGCGATCTACCTGCTCATCGTCGTCGTCACCAGCCTGGTGGGCGGGTTCTACCCGGCGCTGCTGGCCGCCGTGGCCGGGAGCCTGCTGCTGAACTACTACTTCGTCCCACCCCTGCACACGTTCACGATCTCGCACCGCGAGAACATCGTCGCACTGGTGATCTTTCTGCTGGTCGCCTCGCTCGTCTCGCAGGTCGTCGACACGTCTGCGCGCAGGTCGGCGCTGGCGGCCCGAGCGAGCGCCGAGGCGCAGACCCTGTCGACCCTCGCGGGCAGCCTGCTGCGCGGCGAGCAGGCACTGCCCGCGCTGCTCGAACGAGTCCAGGAGACCTTCGGCATGCGCAGCGTCAGCCTGCTCGAGTGCGCCGACAGCGGCGCGGCCCCCAGCTCCGCGAGGTGGCGGGTATTGGCCACGGTCGGGGTGGACCCGCCGCAGCGCCCGTCCGACGGTGAGTGCACGGCCGAGATCGACGACACCCAGATGCTGGTGCTGAGCGGTCATCCGCTGCGGGCCGAGGACCAGCGGGTGCTCGGCGCATTCGCCACGCAGGTCGCCGTCGCCTATCGCCAGCGCCAACTGGCCGAGGCGGCGCGGGAGGTGGAGCCACTGGCCGAGTCCGAGCGCGCCCGGACCGCCCTACTCAACGCGGTCAGCCACGACCTGCGCACCCCGATCGCAGCGGCGAAAGCGGCGGTATCCAGCCTGCGCGCGGGCGACGTGGCCTGGTCCGAAGATGACCGCAACGAACTGCTCGCCACCGCGGACACGTCGATCGACCGGCTCACCGATCTGGTGACGAACCTGCTCGACCTGTCCCGCCTGCAGGCCGGCGTGCTGCCCGTGCTGGCGAGCGCGGTCGGGCTGGATGATGTTGTCGCCCGCGCGCTCGACCATGCCGGTTCGGCGGTTCGCTTGGACGTCGACGTGCCGGCCGACCTGCCCGAGGTGCTGGCCGACGCCGGCCTCCTCGAGCGGGTGATCGCCAACCTGGTCCAGAACGCGGCGCGCTATGCACCGGCCGGCTCGCCGGTGCGGATCAGCGGAAGCGCCCACGCCGGCCATGTCGAACTGCGCGTCGTGGACCGCGGCCCAGGCATCGACCCGGCGGACGCCGATTCCGTCTTCGCCGCCTTCCAACGTCGCGACGACTCACCCGCAGCCGGGGCGGGCGTCGGGCTGGGCCTGGCCATCGCGCGGGGTTTCGCCGAGGCCATGGGTGGGTCGGTCACGACCGAGGAGACGCCCGGCGGCGGCGCGACCCTGGTCGTCCGGCTAGCCGCCGCCAACCAGGTGCCGGCATGACGCGTGTGCTGATCGTCGAGGACGAACGCCCGCTGCGGCGCGCCCTCGCGATGAACCTGACCGCGCGGGGCTATGAAGTGACCGAGACCGACAGCGGCACCAGCGCGCTCAGCGCGGCGGCCGGCGACGACCACGACGTCATCCTGCTCGATCTGGGGCTGCCCGACCTCAGTGGCATGGACGTGATCCGGGCCGTGCGGGCCTACGCCAGCACACCGATCATCGTGCTGTCCGCGCGCACCGGCAGCAGCGACAAGGTGGCGGCGCTCGACCTGGGGGCCGACGACTACGTCACCAAGCCGTTCAGCATCGACGAGCTGCTGGCCCGGCTGCGGGCCGCCACCCGCCGGGTGGCACCGCTGGACGGTGCGCGGGTCGTCCAAGTCGGAGCGGCCAGTATCGATTTGGACGCGACGACGGCCACCGGCCCCGACGGTGAACGCGTGCATCTGACGCCGACCGAATGGCACCTGCTGGAGGCGCTCGTCCGGCACCCCGGCAAGCTCGTCACCGGCCGGGCGCTGCTGACCGAACTGCGCGGCAACCCCGAGCACACCGACCCCAGCTACCTGCGCAGCTACATCGGGCAGCTGCGGCGCAAGCTCGAGCCGGAGCCGAGCCGACCGCGGCACCTGATCACCGAGCCGGGCATGGGCTACCGCTTCCAACCCTGAGCGTTACTTGCCGAGTGACTCCCGTATCGCCTGTTCGGACGGCCCGCCTGACGACGTTGATGGGCGCCGTAACGGTCGAGCGAATCACCTCGCTCCCCTTAGTCGCACTCTTGATCAGGGCTTGGTGCGCTCGACCCTCAGGTCGCCGGACTGGTAGCGCGCCCGCAGCACCTTCTTGTCGAACTTGCCGACAGTCGTCTTGGGTACCTCATCGACGAACGCCCAGTTCTCCGGCACCTGCCACGCCGCCACCTTGCCGTCGAGGAACGCGGCCAGGTCCGCCGCATGGGCGCCGGGCTTGCACACCACGCAGGCCAGCGGCCGCTCCGTCCAGCGTTCGTCCGGGATCGCGATGACGGCCGCGTCAAGGACGTCCGGGCTACCCGCGAGCAGGTTCTCGAGCTCGACCGACGAGATCCACTCGCCGCCTGATTTGATGACGTCCTTGGCGCGGTCGGTGATCTGGAAGAAGCCACGCTCGTCGATCGTGCCGATGTCGCCGGTGCGCAGCCACCCGTCGTCGAACTTCTCCGGCGTCGGCGCGCGGTAGTAGGAGCCGGTGATCCACGGCCCGCGTACCTCGATCTCACCGACCGCTGCCCCGTCCCACGGCAGTTCCTCGCCGTAGTCGGACACGATGCGCATCTGCACGCCGGCCAGGATCCGGCCGGACTTCATCCGCCAGCCGATCTCCTCCGGGCTGCCGATTTCGACGTCGGCCGGCGGATGAGCCAGTCCACCGACCGGAGACGTCTCGGTCATGCCCCAGCCCTGGACGATGCGCAGGCCGTACCTGGCCTCGAACGCCTCCAGCAGCGACCGCGGAATGGCCGCGCCGCCCGACGTGCCCATCCGTAGCGATGACAGATCGATGTCGTGCTCGGCGCCGTAGTGCAGGATGGCCGCCCAGATCGTGGGGACGGCGGAGGCGAGCGTCGACCGCTCGGCCGCGATGAAGTCGGTGATCGGAGCAGGGGTCATGTGCGGCCCGGGCAGGTGCAGGCTCGCGCCGCACAGCAGCGCACCGAACGGGATGCCCCAGGCGTTGACGTGGAACATCGGCACGAACGTCAGGATCTTGTCGGACTCCGACGCGCCGGTCGCGCTCAGGCCCAACGTCCCCAGCGCATGCAGGAACGTCGAGCGGTGCGAATACACGACGCCCTTCGGGTCACCGGTGGTGCCGCTGGTGTAACACATCGACGCGGCCGAGCGTTCGTCCAGCTCGGGCCAGCTGAAGCCGGGCTGCTCGGCGGCGATCACCTCGTCGTAGCGCAGCACGGTCGCGTCGCCCAGCACCGAGACGTCACCGTCGCCGATCACGATGTAGGCCTGCACGGTGCTCAGCTCGGGTACGGCCGGCGCCAGTGCGGGCAGCAAACTGCCGTCGACGATAACGACCTTGTCCTCGGCGTGGTTGATGATGTGCGCGATCTGGTGGGCCGGCAGCCGGATGTTGAGCGTGTGCAGGACGGCACCCATGCACGGCACCGCGTAGTACGCCTCGAGGTGCTCCTGATGGTTCCAGCAGAAGGTGCCGACCCGGTCGCCGGCGGCGATGCCCAGCTTCGTCAGCGCCGCGGCCAGCCGCTCGGCGTTGCGGGCGATCTCGGCATAGGTGCTGCGCCGCGCGCCGTCGCCCTGCCAGGTCACGCACTCGCTCTGCCCGTACACGGTCGAGCCGTGCCGCAGGATCGCGGTGATCGTGAGCGGGAAGTCGTCCTGCATCGTGCTGGTGATCAACTCGTTCATCCCCTCGTCAACGGACCGACTGGTCGGTACAGTCGCTGCCATGCGGACGTTCACCTCGGCCGCCGAGGTCGAAGCGGCCGCCGGCGAACATCTCGGCGAGAGCGCGTGGCGCACCATCACCCAGGAGCAGGTGAATCTGTTCGCCGACGCCACCGACGACCACCAGTGGATCCACGTCGACCCGCAGCGTGCCACCGCCGGACCGTTCGGCGCCACCATCGCCCATGGCTACCTCAGCTTGTCGCTGCTGGCCGCGTTCTCCAAGGAGATCATCGCTGTCGAGGGCGTCCGGATGTCGGTCAACTACGGGCTGGACCGGGTACGGTTCCTGACCCCGGTGAAGGTCGGATCGAAGGTGCGCAGCAGTGCCGACCTGCTCACCGCGACGCCCACTGATGCAGGGCTGCGCATTTCGGTGCGGCACACCGTCGAGATCGAAGGCGAGGCGAAACCGGCGCTCATAGCCGAGTCGATCGCCCTACTGTTCTGGTAACCCGCTTGCCATCAAGGAGCCGCGTCGGATGACCAACACTGAGGACGACCTGCGCGGACGGGTGCAGAAATTGCTGGCCGCGCATGATCCGCACGGCGACCGGATGGATTTCCTGCGCGCCCAGTTCGACGCCGGCCTGGCCTGGGTGCACTTCCCGGCGGGTCTCGGCGGCCTCGACGCGCCGCGTGCGCTGCAGTCGGTCGTCGACGCCGAGCTGGCTGCGGCGGGCGCGCCGAACAACGACCCGCGGCGCATCGGCATCGGCTTGGGCATGGCGGCGCCGACGATCCTTACCCACGGCACCGACGAGCAGCGCCAGCGTTGGCTGCGTCCGCTGTGGACCGGCGAGCAGGTGTGGTGCCAGCTGTTCAGCGAGCCCGGCGCCGGCTCGGACCTGGCCGCCCTCGGCACTCGCGCGGTACTGGAGGGTGACACGTGGGTGGTGAACGGGCAGAAGGTGTGGACGTCCCAGGCGCACGTGGCCAGCTGGGCCATCCTGGTGACCCGCACCGACCCGGACGTGCCCAAGCACAAGGGCATGACCTACTTCGCGCTCGACATGCACGCCGACGGTGTCGACGTGCGACCGCTGCGGCAGATCACCGGCGAGGCCGAGTTCAACGAGGTCTTCCTGACCGACGTGCAGATCCCCGACGCGCACCGACTGGGCCGGATCGGCGAGGGCTGGGCGGTCGCACAGACCACGCTGATGAACGAGCGGGTCGCCATCGGCGGCGGCGCGGCCCCGCGCGAGGCAGGCATGATCTCGGTGGTCGCCGACATCTGGCGTTCTCGCCCCGAACTGCGCAGTCCTGCCGCGCACGACGAGCTGATGCGGCTGTGGGTCGGGGCGGAGGCGGCGCGGCTGACCGGACTGCGACTACGGGAGCAGCTGGCCGCTGGTGCGCCGGGCCCGGAGGGTTCCGCGGCGAAGCTGGCCTACGCGCTGCTCAACCAGGAGATCTCCAGTTTCGAGCTGGATCTGCTCGGGGCCGACGCGCTGCGCTACGACGACTGGTCGAGCGACACCTGGCGCACCGACCGACCGAACTCGACAGACTTCCTCGGCCGCTCGCCCGGCTATCGCTACCTGCGGGCCAAGGGCAACTCGATCGAGGGCGGCACATCGGAGATTCTGCGCAACATCATCGCCGAACGGGTCCTGGGGCTGCCTGGCGAGGTCCGCGTGGATAAGACCGTCGCGTGGAAGGACCTGCCCAAATGACCGCGGACCTGCTCTACAGCGAGGACGAGGAGTTGCTGCGCTCCAGTCTGCGCGACCTGTTGACCGATCGCGCGCCGGCGTCGGCGGTGCTGAGGCGCACCGAGTCCGACGAGCTCTACGACCCGGCACTGTGGCGCGCCGTCGCGGTGGACCTCGGCGCGGCGGGGCTGGCCGTTCCTGAGTGGGCCGGCGGGCACGGGGCGTCCTGGCGTGAGACAGCCATAGTCGCCGAGGAGCTTGGTCGCAGCCTCGCGGCCACGCCATTCCTCGGCAGCACGGTCCTGGCCACGGCACTGGCCCGGTCTGCCGGAGCGGATGACCTGGTCGAGCGCATCGCCTCTGGCCCAGTGAACGAGCCGCCGGCGATCCCGCTTTCGGCCGCCTTCGCGAGGACCGACGCCGCCGACGATCTGGTCCGGTTGCTGGCTTCGGGCGAGGTGACCGCGACCGTGGCCCTACCATTCTCGACCGCGCCAGGTTCAGGCTTTCCGGACACCGTCCGGCACAGCGGCGGCCGGCTCAGCGGGACGGTGCGCAACGTGGCCGACGCGCGCACGGCCGAGGTACTCATCGTGCCCGCCGTGGCCGAGGAGGGGCCGGGGCTGTTCGTCGTCGGCACCGGGGCCACGCGCCGGGACGCGGTGGTCTCCCTCGATCTGACCCGGCCACTGACCGACGTCACGCTCGAGTCCGCCCAAGGCGCATTGATCGCGCTGGGCGACGAGGCGGTGGCCGACCTCGACGCGGCGTTAACCACGGGCGCGGCCCTGCTCGCCGCCGAACAGCTCGGCCTGGCACAGCGCTGCCTGGAGATGACCGTCGAACACCTGCTGACCCGCTACCAGTTCGGCCGCCAGATCGGTTCGTACCAGGCGCTCAAGCACCGGATGGCCGACCTGTGGGCCGGCGTCACCCAGGCCCGGGCCGTCGCGCGCTACGCCGTCGCGTGCGTGGCCGACGACGACCCCGACGCCGCGGTGGCCGCGTCCCTGGCCCAGGCGTACTGCTCTCTGGTCGCGGTCAAGGCGGCCGAGGAGTGCGTGCAGTTGCACGGCGGCATCGGCTTCACCTGGGAGCACCCGGCGCACCTGTACCTCAAGCGGGCTAAGGCCGACGCGATCGCGCTGGGCACTGCGGCCCAGCACCGCGCCCGCCTGGCCGAACTGGTCGACCTGCCCACCGCCTGACGCGCAACCACCCACCACGCGATGGGACGGGTAGCGGCTTCGTCGCGCGCGGACCGACAATGGTGCGGTGGTGAAGTACTCGCTGGCCGGGTCGGTAGAGGAGTTGCTGGCCGGCGCCACCGATCGGGCTCCGATCCTCGACGGCGCGGGCAAGTCCGGCGCCCGGCTCGAGCGGGTCAGCATCGACGGGCAGCCCTACGTCGTGAAGTTCCTCGACCTGGCCGACGACTGGACGATGCGGGCTGCGGGCGACCTCGGCGGGGCCAGCCTGACCGTATGGCGCCGAGGACTGCTGGCCCGGCTGCCGGACTGCATCCACCAGCCGATCGTGGGGATAGCGGCCAACCCCGACGGGCGCGGCTGCACGCTGCTGATGCACGACGTCGGCGACTGGCTCGTCCCGGTCGAGGACGACCCGATCCCGCTCGAGCAGGGCCTGCGCTTCCTCGACCACATGGCCGCCATGCACGCGACGTTCTGGGGCGGCGGAGCCGAGCTGGAAGTCGTGCCGGCGATGCACCGCTACCTGGACCTGTCCCCGTGGATGGCCGAGGCCGAGGCCGCGATCGGCTCCGATCACCTGGTGCCACGGCTCGTCGGCCAGGGCTGGCCCTTGCTGGCCGAGGTGGCGCCCCGGGCCGCCGCGGCGGTCACCCCGCTGGCCTGGGACCCGTCGCCGCTCGTGGCCGCACTAGACCGGACGCCGCAGACGTTCGTGCACGGCAACTGGAAACTAGACAACCTCGGCACCGATCCGGACGGCCGCACCGTCGTCCTGGACTGGGAGCTCCCCGGTCGAGGACCGGCCCTGAGCGACCTGGCCTGGTACCTCTCGATCAACTGCCGTCGGCTGCCGCAGTCGAAGGAGGCGACGATCAGCGCCTACCGCGCAGCGCTCGAAAGCCATGGCGTCGACACGGCACCGTGGTGGGACCGCCAACTGGCGCTGTGCCTGCTCGGTGCGCTCGTCCAGTTCGGCTGGGAGAAGGCGTTCGGCGGCTACGACGACGAGCTCGTGTGGTGGGAGCAACGAGCGGTCGAAGGAGTGCGGCTGCTGACGTGACCTCCGCCGAGATCCGGGGCGCGTACGACCTGTCCGCCGATGCGTGGACGGGCGGACCCGAGCGGCTCTACGCCAAGCTGGCCGACGCGCTGCTGGCCGCGGCACCGGTCGCCCTGCCCGGTGCGCGGGTCCTCGACGTCGGCGCAGGGACCGGTGTCGCCGGCCGCGCGGCGCTCCGGGCGGGCGCCGCGAGCGTCGTCGGCGTCGACCTCTCCGCGGGCATGATGCACGAGCACCAAGGTGCATTCGAGCCGGTGCTGGGCGACGCGGCCGCGCTGCCGTTTCGCGACGGGTCCTTCGACCTGGTCGTCGCTGCCTGCTGCCTCGGCCACCTGCCCGACCCGGACCGGGCGCTGCGCGAGACGTGCCGGGTCGGCACCGCGATCCTCGCTAGCGCGTTCACCGCTGACTTCACCCATCCGGCCAAGGCCGCCGCGGACGCCGCCCTGGCCGACGCGGGCTTCCGAACGCCGGCCTGGTACCTCACGTTCAAGGCCACCACTGAGCGGCGGGTGGCCGATCCCGAGGCGCTCGCCGCACTGGCTCGGGCGGCCGGCTACCGCACTGCCGACGTCCGGGTCGTCGACGTCGTCACCGGGCTGGACACCCCAGCCGAGATGGTCGCGTGGCGCCTCGGCATGGCCCATGTCGCGCCGTTCGTTCGTTCCCTGCCGCCCGAGCGACAGGCGCAGGTCAGGCGGTCCGCCGAGGACGCGCTCGTCGCAGCGCCACCGCTGGTCGTGCCTCTCGTCATCCTCGCCGCCGGCTGACGTGAGCCGGCCAGTCACGTCCGCCGAGTGGTCACTTGCGGTTCCAGTGGTCAGTTACAGATGACCACTGGGCGTCCAAGTGACCACTCGGCGGATGAGTTAGCGTGCCTGCGTGAGGTACCGCGGTGGTTTGGCGATCGCTGGCGCTGCCGTCGTCGCCCTGACCGGCTGCACGTCCTCGACTAGGCACGGCACGCATACGCCGAGCCGACCCGCGGTCGCCACGACCATCGCGCTGCCGCCGGACACCGCGGCCACGAGCCCGCCGCCGGCGGCGACGCCGTCCGCGCCCGCCAGGCGCACGGTCACCGTCCTGGGCTCAGGCGATGTGCTCATCCACCCGCCGCTGTGGGAGCAGGCGCACGCCGACGCCGTCGCGCAGGGCAAGACCGGCTACGACTTCGGCCCGATGTACGCCAGCGTGGCCAAGGACACCCGCAGTGTCGACCTGGCCACCTGCGAGATGGAGACCCCGCTCGCCCCGCCTGAGGGGCCGTTCAGCGGCTGGCCCGACTTCAACGCCCCGCCGCAGGTGCTCACCGCATTGAAAGGCGCCGGCTACAAGTCCTGTACGTCGGCGTCGAACCACTCCCTCGACCAGGGCTATACGGGGGTCAAGCGCACCCTCGACGAACTCGACGCGGCCGGCCTCAAGCACACCGGCAGCGCGCGCACCGCGGCCGAGGCCGATACCCCGCTGATCATCGCCATGCCCAACGGCGTGAAGGTCGCACAGCTGGCCTATTCCTTCGGCTTCAACGGCATCGCGTTGCCAAGCGGGCAGCCGTGGCTGGCCAACCTCACCGACGTCCCGACCATCCTGGCCGCCGCGCGCCGCGCCAAACAGGCAGGCGCCGACATTGTCGTGCTGTCGCTGCACTGGGGCACGGAGTACGACCACCTGGCCACCGGCGAGCAGCGCGACCAGGCCACCGCCCTGCTGGCCTCGCCCGACATCGACGTCATCCTGGGCGATCACGCGCACGTGGTGCAGCCGGCCGAACGGATCCACGGCAAGTGGGTCGTCTACTGCATGGGCAACCAGATCTCGCGGCACGCCGATCCGGTCGACGAGAGCCGCGAGGGCGTCATGCCGAAGTTCACCTTCACCGAAGTAGCACCGCACAGGTTCGCGGTGACAAGAGTCGAGGCCATCCCGACCTGGATGGACATCTCACCGAAACTGCGGCTGGTCGACCTGCCGGCCGCCCTGGCCGACCCTGCCACGCCCGCCGCGACGCGAGCGGTCTACGAGCGGGTGCACCACGAGATCACGGCCTACCTCGACGCGTACGCCGCCACGAGGGCCGGCCTCGTCGTCGAGTGACGCATCAATCATCGCCGCGTTTGCGATCGTGGCGGTGCGCGGCGTCGAGGAAGGCGCCCACGGCGATGCCCGCGGTGACGGTCGGGATCCACACCCACAGCAGGTAGATGTCGGCGCGGCCGATGACGGCCAGCACAGCCGTGTAGAGCAGGAATGGCACGATCGCGGCCGCAGCACAGCGGGCTCGCAACGCCGGGCGCTCGCGGAGCAGGCGCAAGTCGCCGTGCGTCCCGCTCTCGGTCCGCGGCTTGGCCGACGGGGGGGAGTCGAGGGCGGCGTCCTGCTCGGGCAGTTCGTGCCGACCGCCGCCGAGTTCAAGGGCGGTGTCGAAGGCGACGGCGGTGGGCGCGGCAGAGCTCTCGTCGTCCTCCGGCGCCGAATGCCGTCCCATCCCCCCAGTCTCCCAAACTTCGCAGCAACCGCTCACTGCACGCGCCCACCTGGGCGCCTTAGACTGCCGCCAAGTGACCACCGGAGGGAGCCGTCGTGCAGCGGCGATGGAGCAGATCGATGCGAGTGGCGGTGCTGGCACTTGCGGCAACGCTTGCGCTGAGTTCTTGCGCGACCGTCACCGACGGCCAACCGACGGTACAGGTGGCGCCCAACGCGAACCTGTCGGTGGTGGGTGACTCCGGGCAGGAGTTCGACACCACGGTCAAGAACGCGCTCAGCGACGTCCTCGCCTTCTGGAAGATCAACTACCCGAGCATCATGAACGGCGCGTCGCTGCCGCCGGTGAAGGGTGGTTTCTTCTCCGTCGACGGCCAGCAGGTTGTCGACACCGGAGCGGTCAGCGGTCCGGCGGCCAAGGAGGGGTGCCTGGCGAAGAGTGCCAAGGCCATCGTCAACAACGCCTTCTTCTGCTTCGTCGACGACTCCATCGCGTGGGACCGCAATCAGGATCACCTGGTGCCGGTACTTGCCGAAAAGTACGGGCCGCTGCTCATTGCGCTCGCCTTCGCCCACGAATTCGGTCACGCGCTGCAGTACCGCACCGGTAACTACAAGCTCGATCTGCCCACCATCGCCTTCGAGTCGCAGGCCGACTGCGCCGCCGGGGCGTTCCTCGCCTTCGTGCAGAAGAATCAGGCGGCGCACTTCCGGGCCACTCCAGAGGAGCTGGACCAGGCACTGAACGGTTACCTGCAGGTGCGTGACTCAACGCCCTCGTCGCCGCAGGACATCTCGCACGGCAACGGCTTCGACCGGCTCAGCGCGGTCGACGACGGCGTGCTGCACGGCCCGACGTTCTGCTTCGCTAAAGATTACTTCAACCGCAAGTACACCGAACGGCCCTTCGTTCGCGACACCGACTACCAGAGCGGTGGCAACGAGACGCTCGACGAGGTGCTCGACCCGCGGCCGAGCAAGACCGACGGATCAGGCGGCGGCGGGCTGCAGCCTGACCTGAACCGGTTCTGGAAAAATGCTGCGAGCTCGATCAACAAGGACTGGACCGACGTCAAGATCACCGAGGCGGACCATCCGAAGTGCGGCGCGAGCGCGTCCAGTGAATTCGGCTACTGCCCGGACGACAACACCGTCTACTACAGCAAGTCGATTGCCGAGAAGGCTTACAACAGCCTGGCCGACAAGAGCGTCGACCGCGCAACGCACAAGGTCTCCTTGAAGGAGAACCAGCCGGCCGACTTCGCCCTCGGCACCCTGTTCACCGTGGGTTGGGGGCTCGCGGTCCGACACCAGCTGTTCAAACGCTCCAACGACGGGCCCGACGCCCTGCTCGCCGCGAGCTGCTACACCGGCGCCTACGCCAAAGACGTCAACGTCGACGAGGGCAGGGCGTTCCTGCTGTCGCCGCCGGACATGGACGAGGCCACGTCGGCGATGCTCAACCTCGTCGGCCAGGACAACACCTACGGCGCGCGAGGCACCAGCGGCCTGCAGCGCATCCAGTCCTTCGTGAAGGGCTACCAGGGTGGGCTGTCCGTCTGCTGACGGGGCCGCTCACGCCGCCGCTGCCCGATACCGGCCCCGCGCCCGGGCGCGCTAGGTTCGACCGATGCCCAACATCGACCCGTCCTTCCTCGCGCTGCCCGCGCGCGAACTCGCCGGAGCCTCCCTGAACCGGGCCGACGAGCTCGGCGCCGAACACGCCGACTTCCGCCTCGAGCGCATCCGTGTCGGCAGCCTGAGCCTGCGCGACGCCCATCTCGACTCCAGCACCGACACCGAAGACGTCGGGCTGGCCGTGCGCGTCGTGCACGACGGTGCCTGGGGTTTCGCCAGTGGCATCGCCCGCACCGCCGAGGCCGCGGCCCGCCTCGCCGAGCAGGCCGTCGCCACCGCGAAGGTCAGCCGGGTGCTCAGTTCCGAGCCGGTGGTGCTTGCCCCCGAGCCGGTGTATGCCGACGTCACCTGGGTGTCGTCCTACGACGTCAACCCCTTCGACGTGCCCGAGGCCGAGCGCACCGACCGGCTGACCGAGCTGTCCGAGCGGCTGCTGTCGGCCGACGGTGTCGACCACGTCGACGCCCGCTTCCTGCAGGTCCTGGAGAACAAGTTCTACGCCGACTCGGCCGGCACGACCACCACCCAGCAGCGCGTCCGGGTGAACCCGGAATTCACCGCCGTCAACGTCGACCGGGGCGCCGGCGCGTTCTCGTCGATGCGCACCGTTGCCCCGCCGGTCGGGCGCGGCTGGGAGTACCTCACCGGTACCGGCTGGGACTTCGACGCCGAGATCGCCGAACTGCCCGGCCTGCTCGCCGAGCACGTCAAGGCCCCCAGCGTCGAGGCCGGGCGCTACGACCTGGTGATCGCGCCGTCGAATCTGTGGCTGGTCATCCACGAATC
Organism: Actinomycetota bacterium; assembly: GCA_030853345.1. Lineage (GTDB taxonomy): Bacteria > Actinomycetota > Actinomycetes > Mycobacteriales > Jatrophihabitantaceae > QHCC01. Next base: position 29,688 of record JALYVG010000082.1, read on the forward strand.
CATCGGGCACGCGACCGAACTCGACCGCGCGTTGGGTTACGAGGCCGCTTATGCCGGGACGTCGTTCGCCACGCTGGACAAGCTGAATGAGCTCGCCTACGGCAGCGCGGTCATGAATGTCACCGGCGACCGCACCGTCGAGCACGGCCTGGCCACGATCGGCTACGACGACGAGGGGGTGGCCGCGAGCCAGTTCGACATCGTGCGCGACGGGACGCTGACCGGCTACCAGCTCAACCGGCAGATGGCCCAGGCCAACGGTTTCGGCCGTTCCAACGGGTGCGCATTCGCGGACTCTTCTGGTCACATCCCCTTACAGCGTATGGCGAATGTCTCGATCCAGCCGGCACCCGACGGGCCGTCCACCGACGAACTCATCGGCCGCGTCGAGCGGGGCATCTATATCGTCGGCGATAGATCCTGGTCGATCGACATGCAGCGGTTCAACTTCCAGTTCACCGGACAGCAGTTCCACCGCATCGAGAACGGCAAACTCGTCGGCCAGTTGCGCGACGTCGCCTACCAGGCCACCACCACCGAGTTCTGGGGCTCGATGGAGGCCGTCGGCGGACCGCAGACCTATGTCCTGGGCGGAGCGTTCAACTGCGGCAAGGGCCAACCGGGGCAGGTGGCGGCTGTATCGCACGGCTGCCCCACCGCGTTGTTCCGTGGTGTCACCGTCCTCAACACCGTGTCGGAGGGTGGCCGATGACCCAGCCACAGGAACTGGTCGAACAAGCCCTGGCCGAATCCGGGGCAGATGGCTGCGTGACCATCGTGTCCGAACACTCCGAGACCAATCTTCGGTGGGCAGGAAACAGTCTGACCACCAACGGGCAGATGCGCTCGCGGTCGGTAACGGTCATCTCCACGTTCGACGGCGCCGAGGGAACGAGCGCCGGCGTCGTCACGCGGTCGGTCACCAACGGCGAGGAGCTCAGCGCACTGGTGCGCGCGTCGGAACGGGCCGGCCGGGACGCCGGACCGGCCGACGACGCCGCCCCGCTCGTCGAGAACTACGCCCACGACGATGACTGGTCCGCCGACCCCGCCGAGACGAGCGTGGAGGTGTTCGAGCACTTCGCCCCCGCCCTCGGGGCGGCGTTCGACCGGTGGAAGAAGGCCGACCGGCTGCTCTACGGCTTCGCCGAGCATCAATTGACGTCCTCCTTCCTGGGCAGCTCGACGGGTCTGCGGCGGCGATTCGACCAGCCCGACGGCCGCATCGAGCTCAACGGCAAGTCCGGCGACCTGAGCCGCTCGGCGTGGTCGGGTGCGCACTCACGCGACTACACCGACGTCGACATCGCCGCGCTCGCCGACGCGCTGGACGCGAGGCTGGACTGGGCAGCCAAGCGCATCGAGCTGCCCGCGGGCCGGTACGAGACCATCCTGCCGCCCTCGGCCATGGCCGATCTGATGATCTATTCCTACTGGACCGGTTCGGCGCGCGACGCCGAGGAGGGCCGCAACGTCTACTCGCGCCCCGACGGCGCGACCAGTATCGGTGAGCAGCTGTCCGAACTGCCACTCACGCTGCGCTCGGACCCGGCCGAGCCGGGCCTGCAATGCGCTCCGTTCGAGGTCGTGACGGAGTCCGAGGGTGGCCTGCAGTCGGTCTTCGACAACGGCGGCGCAGTCGGGGCCACCGACTGGATCGACGGCGGCAGGCTGGCCAACCTCGTGCGCACCCGCGCGTGGGCGAGCAAGACCGATTCACAACCGCGGCCGTTCGTGGGCAACCTGATCCTGCAGAGCGCAGCCGGTACCAAGAGCATCGAACAGATGGTCGCCGACACCGAGCGTGGGTTGCTGCTGACCTGCATGTGGTACATCCGCGAGGTCGACCCGCAGACGTTGTTGCTCACCGGGCTGACCCGCGACGGTGTCTACCTGATCGAGAACGGTGCAGTAACCGGCGCGGTGAACAACTTCCGCTACAACGAGTCGCCGATCGACCTGCTCGGGCGGATCAGCGAGGTCGGTGCCACCGTGCCGACCATGTCGCGGGAGTGGAGCGACTACTTCCGCCGCACCGCCATGCCTGCCGTGCGGGTGCCGGACTTCAACATGTCGACGGTCAGCCAGGCGTCCTGAGCGTGGTGCGGGAGCCCGGGCTCTAGAACTCGTCGCGCCGGCGCAGCCGCGTCGGTCGGCCGTCCGGGTCGTAGAACGTGCGGTACAGCGGAGCGGCCCAGGCCAGCGTTCTCAGCGGGATCGGGTCCTGTCGATAGGGCAGCAACCGCCCGGGCGGCCGCGGGCCGCGTTCGCCGCCGGCGTGCCACTGCTCGAGCTGCTCGGCGGTCCGGGCGAAGGCGTCAAACACCGCCACCGGGTCGAGCAGATCTGTGTCGTCCCCGTCGGCGCGGTCAAGGTGCTCGCGCGCCAGCTCGAGGCGCAGATCACGCGCGAAACCTCGGGCACCGTCGCCGAACCTGTCGATGCTGCGCGGCTCGCGTCCGTCGAGGGCCTCGTCCAGCACCGCACAGGAGAGCTCCGAATCGTGCGTCCACGAGCGCCGGTTCACGTTGTCCGAGCCGACGGAGGCCCAGATGTCGTCGACCACGCAGACTTTGGCATGGACGTAGACGGGCGTGCCGGTGTGGTTCTCGATGCCGTACACCGCCACCCGGTCCCCGCCCGCCGCCCGAACCGCTGCCAGGGCCGCCTGGCGGCCGACCAGGTTGGGTGGCAGCGAGATCCGGCCGTCCTGGTCGGGAAAGCGCGGGATCACCGCGATCAGGCGCAGCTGCGGGTTCGCGGCCAGCGCGTCGGCGAAGCAGCGCGCAATCCCAGCGCCCCAGAAGTACTGGTCCTCGACGTAGATCAGGCTGTGCGCGAGGCGGACCACCTTGCGGTAGGCGCGGGCGACGCTGCGTTCTCCGTCCGGTGCGAACGGATACCCCGGACGCCGCGCCGCATAGGTACGCAGTACCTGCACGCGCTGCGTGCCACGGGCAACCGGATCGGGTAGCTGATCGGGCAACGGCGTCCCGTGCTCGTCTTCGTGCCGCACGAGATCGACCAGGCGGTAGTACGGATTGCGGGTCAGCGGGGTCGGGTCGTTCCAGCGCTCGCGGAACGAGGCCTCGATGTCACCGACCGCCGGGCCGCGGATCGCCAGCTGCGCGTCGTGCCACGGCGGCCGGTCGCCATACACGGCCGCAATCGACTGGGACTGAAGATCGCCCCGGTGTGCGCCGTCGTCGCGGCGACTGTGGCACAGGTCGATACCGCCGGCGAACGCGACGTCGAGTTCCGGGCGGCCGGGGTGTCGCAGCACCACAAATTTCTGGTGATGCGAGCCCCCGGGACGGACCCGCATGTCACGCAGCACCTCACCCCCGGCCGCCTCGATCTCATCGCCGAGGTGCCGGTTCTCCTGCTCGCTGAAGGCCAGGCGATCCAGGTGCGATCGCCACACCAGGCCCCTGACGTCGACCCCACGCGAAGCCGCCTGGCAGAACACCCGCGAGACCTCGGTGCCCAGGCCGGCGAGCCGTTCGTCCGGATCGCCCCGCCAGTCAGTGAACATGAGCAGGTCGCCGGATCGCATGGCCTGGACGCAGCGCAGCAGCTCGGCGAAGTACACCGCACCGTGGACGAGCGGGCGTACCTCGTTGCCGACGGTCCAGGCGGTACCGGGGTGGCGGCGATCAATTTCGGTGTGCCGATTACCGCGCTCGTCGACGGCAAGCAGCCACCGGTCAATGGTCACGTCGTCCTGTCTATCTCATCGCAGCTAGGTTCAGCAGGTGCGGGTCGGCGCAATGTCCGGGCGCGAAATGTGCCGCCGCGCTCCGCTGGAGGTGCTCGCCCCCGCTGGCGGGTGAGGTGAACCCATGGTGAGCCATGCCTTGTGTGACCAGGCACGCAGCCCCTCGATCGGCCTGTAAACGCTGTCAACGACTAAAGTTCTGCGCATCCCACGAACGCGCGCCAGCTGAAAAGCATGGCGCGGTGTCAACGTTGACTCGCGAGGAGATCCGGATGACGGCAAGCACGATTTCGGGCATTGATTCGGCCCCCACCACACACGTCGGACTGCTCAGCTGGGTCCGCGAGACCGCCGAGCTGACTCAGCCCGACGCGATCGTCTGGGTCGACGGTTCACCGGAGGAGTGGGTGCGCATCACCGATCTGCTTGTCGAGAACGGCACCTTCACCCGGCTCAATCCCGACACGAAGCCCAACTCGTTCCACTGTTGTTCAGACCCGTCCGACGTCGCCCGCGTCGAGGACAGGACGTTCATCTGCAGCCGCGATTCCCGCGACGCCGGTGCCACCAACAACTGGATGGACCCGGACGACATGAAGGCGATCATGGTCGAGCGTTTCCGCGGTTCGATGCGCGGCCGCACGATGTACGTCCTGCCGTACTGCATGGGCCCACTCACCGCCGACGAGCCGATGCTCGGTGTCGAGATCACCGACTCGCCCTACGTCGTGGCCTCGATGCACATCATGACCCGTCTCGGCACGCCGGCACTTGCCCTGTTCGGCGCAGACCGCCCGTTCGTGCCTGGCCTGCACTCGGTGGGGGCCCCGCTGGAGCCCGGCCAGGCCGACGTCGCGTGGCCGTGCAACGACACGAAGTACATCGTGCACTTCCCCGAGCAGCGGCTGATCTGGTCCTACGGCTCGGGCTACGGCGGCAACGCCCTGCTGGGCAAGAAGTGCTACTCGCTGCGCATCGCCTCGGTCAAGGCGCGCGACGAAGGCTGGCTGGCCGAGCACATGCTCATCGCCAAGCTGACCTCACCGGAGAAGAAGGTGCACTACATCGCAGCGGCATTCCCTTCTGCCTGCGGCAAGACCAACCTCGCCATGCTCGAGCCCACGATCGACGGGTGGAAGCTCGAGACCCTGGGCGACGACATCGCCTGGATCCGTATCGGCGACGACGGCCGGTTCTACGCAGTGAACCCCGAGAACGGCTTCTTCGGCGTGGCGCCCGGCACCGACTGGCACACCAACCCGAACGCGATGCGCACGATCGCCAAGGGAAACTCGATCTTCACCAACGTGGCGCGTACCGACGACGGCGACATCTGGTGGGAGGGCATGGGCGAGCCGCCTGCACACCTGACGGACTGGAAGGGCCGCGACTGGACACCGTCCGGGCTCGGCTCCGATGGAAACCGGCTCGAGTCGGCCGGTGAACTCGCCAGCCATCCGAACTCGCGGTACTGCACCCCGATCGAGCAGTGCGACACCCGCGCGCCCGAGTGGGACGACCCCCAGGGCGTGCCGCTGGACGCGATCTTCTTCGGTGGCCGCCGCCGCGACACGGTGCCGCTGGTCACCGAGGCGCGCGACTGGCAGCACGGCGTGTTCATGGGCGCGACGCTCTCGTCCGAGACGACCGCCGCCGCGACGGGCGAGGTCGGTGTGGTGCGCCGCGACCCGATGGCGATGCTGCCCTTCATCGGCTACAACGCGGGAGACTACTTCGCGCACTGGATCGAGGTCGGCAAGGGCGCGGACGCGGTCAAGCTGCCGAAGATCTTCTACGTGAACTGGTTCCGCCGCGACGCTGACGGCGGCTTCCTGTGGCCGGGATTCGGAGAGAACATCCGGGTGCTCAAGTGGGCCCTCGCGCGCATCGCCGGCACCGCCGCCGCGATCGATACCCCGATCGGCCGCGTCCCCACGCCCGAAGCGCTGGACACAGGTGGGCTCAAGCTGAGCCAGCACGAGCTGCAGGCCGCGCTCGCCGTGGACGTGGACGAGTGGCGCGAGGAGATCGCCGGTATCGAGGCCTGGTTCGGCAAGATCGGCAGCTCGCTGCCGACGTCGATGCGCGATGAGCTGGACTCTCTGAAACTGCGCCTCAGCAGCTGACTTC
>JALYVG010000085.1 GCA_030853345.1 Actinomycetota bacterium
GTGGCGGTCAGGTGGAGCGGATGTCCTTGCCGTCGACGACGACCGCGATGGGGCTCAGGTCAGACGATGCCGGGCCGGTGAGCACCTTGCCCGCGGCGCTGAACCGGGATTGGTGGCACGGGCAGACGAACCCCTCGCTAGCCGAGACGAAGTCGACGGCACAGCCCTGGTGGGGGCAGGTCGCGTCCAGGGCCCTGAACTGCCCGCTCTGCAGCTGGGTCACCCAGACCGTGTCGGCAACCTGGCTGTTGGTGACCTTGTGCGCACCGCCGACCGGGACATCGGCTGCCGCGGTCAGCACCGGTCCGCGCGGTGCCTTGGCGCTCGACCTGGATGCAGCCGCTCCCGGTACGGAGGAGGTGCTCGCCGATGTCGATGTGGCCGACGGGTGGCCCTCACCGGCAGCGGCGGACTTCTTGTGGCCGCTTCGGCGGAACAAGGCCGAGCCGTCGAGGATGGCCGCCCCGGCCACCGCGGCTGCGGCGGCCAGCATCAGGCGCCGGGTGCGATCTTCGGCGACGCCCGGCCGCGCGGCTGCGCGCTGGGCCAACCACGCGTCGGCGGACAGGACGCCGCCCGCGCCGGCGACGAGCAACGGGGTGAAGGCGAACAGGTAGACCAGGTCCGCGCTGGTGTACCAAGGCTGCGCGCCCCAGCTCACCGTCAACCAGAGAGACAGGGTGATGAACACGCCACCGACGGCCGCGACCCGGGTGAACAGGCCCAGCGCGACGCCCAGCCCGACCGCCATTTCAGCGCAAGCCATCAGCGCGCCGAACGCCAAGCTGTGCGCCTCGACCGGGCTCAGCAGGTCACGGATCGGGCTCAGGCGGCGCACGGCGACCACCGAGGCGTGCATCGACAGCGGTGAGGAGGAGTCCAGAAAGCGGTTGTCGGCGATCTTCGAGATGCCGCCGTAGATGAATACGAACGCGAGAAACGCCCGCAGTGGCAGCAGAACCCAACCGACTTGTCGGGTCCGCTCGCGCCACGTATCAGTCATCCCAGCCACTTTCCACGCCTCGGGTGGGACGCGCCAAAGCGCGACGCCCCTATAGAGGGAACAACGCAATCTGATCACGTGACGTTCACGGAGCCCGCCGCAACCCCGCTGGCCACTGCCCCTGCTCGGTGGCGGAGCCCATCCGGCGTCCGAACGCGGTGGCGGAGCCGATCCGGCGTCCCAACGCGGTGGCGGAGCTCATCCGGCGTCCGAACGCCGTGTCGACGGTCCCGGCGAGCCGCCGGCGATCCGACGCGTCGGGTCCACTCGACGGACACGTTTGGTACGCGGTGAGGTCCTCAACGGCATCCGCGTCGAAGCCGGGACCGCCACGAACGCCCGCGTGGCGCTGCAGCGAATGTGCGCGCCGGCCGAACCCGTCGCGCTGGGCGACGGTGCTTCCCCTACTCTCGACCCTGTGAAACTGCTTCCCCGCCGTAACGCAGAGACCAGCTCCGACGGCGCAGCCGACGTGGTGGAGCCAACGGCGGGCTCCGGCAAGGGCAGGCCCACCCCGAAACGCCGCGACTCGGCCGTCCAGCGCGGCCCGGTCAGCGCGCCCAAGACCCGCAAGGAGGCCTACGCCCGTCAGAAGCAGGTGGCCAAGGCAGCCAAGGGTGCCCGCCGGAGCACGGGGGCCGTTCCGATGAGCGCCGTGCAGCGCCGCGAAGCACTACGGGCCGGCGACCCGGCCTTCCTGCCCAAGCGCGACCAGGGCCCGACCCGCAAGCTGGCGCGCGACTACGTCGACTCGCACCGCATGTTCAGTAACTTCCTGCTCCTGCTGTTTCCCCTGATGATCGTCAGTTATCTGGTTCCGGGCGTGCAGTTCGCGGTGATCTTCGTGTTCCTCGCCCTGATCGTCGAGTGGTATCTCACCGGCCGCCGCATCCGGGCACTGGCCATCGCACGCACCGGTTCGGCTCAGGGCAGCGCGATGTCAATCGGCTTCTATTCAGGCAGCCGGGCCTACCTGCCACGCAGGTGGCGCCTGCCGGCACCGCAGAAAAACCTCGGCGACAAGATCTGACTCGCCGGGTTCGCCGCCCTGTTTCACGGCGTGGCCGTCGGCGGCAGCGCACCAGTCGACATCACCACCCAGCCAGGTCAGCCTCCCGGGCGGTCAGTCGCGGCGAAACGCCAGGCGGATGAAGGTGTAGTCCAAGCCGGTCCGCTTCCAGTGGACGGGACGCTCAGGGTGTTCGAGCCGGAGGTCGCCGATGAGCGACAGCCCGTTGGCGGCCGCGGTCTGGACGAACGCGCGGATGTCGGCGGGGCCAAAGATCCGGACTGGGCCTCCATAGGCGGTCTTGCCGGTGGTGTCAGGCGGGTCCTGGTC
>JALYVG010000087.1 GCA_030853345.1 Actinomycetota bacterium
CGAGCACGCTGAAGGTCGACTCCGCCGTCAGCCTCGCGGTCGGCGTCGTGTTCCTGCTCATCGTCATCGTGGGCGGAACCTGGTACGCAGGCTGGCGGCTGCGCAGCCTGCGCCTCACCAGCGACGAGTGACCCGACGCAGACGAACGGCGCGGTGCAACCCGCCGGCGGGCAAACGCGATGGTGGAGCGCTCGCCTGAGTCACTCGACACGGCGCAGGCCGGCGCGGTGGCGTTGGGCGAGCTCTGGGTAGTACGTCGGGTTGATCTGCACCCACATTTCGGCCGGCGTTCCGGCGAGTTCCTTCTTCACCACGGCCGGGGCACCCGCGGCCAGGACACCGGGCGGGATCACGGTGCCCGCCGACACGAGCGAGTGCGCGGCCACCAACGAACGGCTACCGATCCGCGCTCCGTCCAGGACGGTGCAGCCGTTGGCGACCAGCGCCTCCTGCTCGAGCACCGCTCCGTGCACCACGCACTGGTGGGCCACCGTGGCGCCGCACCCGATCTCGGTGGTGACCTCGGGCGGGGAGTGCAAGATCGAGCCGTCCTGCACGTTGGCGCGCTCGCGGACGATGATCGGGCCGCAGTCACCGCGCAGCACAGCCCCGTACCAGACCGAGGCGCCGGCCTCGACAGTCACGTCGCCGATCAAAGTCGCGGTGGGCGCGACGAACGCGTCCTCGGCGATGGTGGGCCGCTTGCCCTCGAACTCGTAGATGAACACCGCGCCAGCCTGTCAGCCCGACGGGGCCGCAGCCAGCCCGGTGCACGCGCGATCGGCGTCCCACTCGGCCGAGATCCGCACTGCCTCGGCCCCGGCGGCCGGCAGCGGAACGCCGCGGGCGTCGAGGTGCGACGGGGCGAAGGTGTTCGCGACGACCTTGCCGTGCCGGAACGTCAGCGTGAGCACGCCGTTGTCGTCCTGGTTGTTGCCGAACGACATCCACCAAAGGTAGTTGCCCAGCCCGTACGCGACATACGTGCCGTCGGCACGCCAGCCAGCACCTTGGAGCACGTGCGCATGCGTACCGATGACGGCGCTCGCTCCGGCGGCGGCTAGTTGATCGGCGAGGGTGCGCTGCTCGGGGTTGGGACAGGTGTCATATTCAGTTCCCCAATGCAGGTAGACGACGACCAGCCGGCCCGCTGCCTTCGCCGCCCGCACTCCGGCCAGCAACTGTTCGGAGAACGCGTTGGCCACGCCCGCAGACGTCGGCCCGGCCGAGAAATTCGCCAGCGTCTCGTCGTGGACCTGGGTGGCGGCCAGGATGGCGATCTTGGTCCCGTTGACGGTGGTGGTGAACGGCGCGTACGCGGCTGCAGCGTTCCGCCCGATCCCAACGACGGGGAAGCGGGTCTGTCTGATGGCGGCCAACGTGTCGGCCAGGCCCGCAGCCCCGTAGTCGGCACCGTGGTTGTTCGCCATCGTGGCGACGTCGATGCCGGCGTCCTTCAGCGCGGTGAAGGCAGTCGGCGGCGCGCGGAAGGTGAACGACTTGGCCTGCTGGTCGCCGCCCGTGGTGATCGCGGTCTCCAGGTTCACCATCGTCAGGTCGGCCTTGGCCAGCCCCGTCGCTGCCTGGGCGAACACGGTGGCCGGGTTCGACGCGAGCCGGGTGCCGACCCGATCGGCGAAGTGCACGTCGCCGGCGAACGCGATCGTGAACTCGCCGGCCGGGCGCGTCGGAGAGGCAACCGGTGTGCTGCGCGCAGCGGGCGTCGCGGAGTGTGACGTGTTCGACGGGGGGTGTGGGTGGGTGGCTGCCGCGGAGCGCTTTGCCACGCCGCTCGTGCATGCGACCAGGGCCGCGACCACGGCAAGGGCAAGCGCACCCCACACCGCGGGCCGGCGGCGCCGGGGGATATTGGGTCGGGCACGCGGAGTCACCGCACTAGCATTCCTCGCGTTGATTCATTTCCGCGCCCGACCCGCCCGATCCCCACGAGGAGCCCCCGGTGTCCGCCAGCGTCCTGTCGCCTCAGCCAGCCCAGACCGTCCAGGTCCCGGCCGGCACCACGGCGCTCGACGCGCTCCATCAGGCCGGCGTCGACCTGAATGGCCCTGGGGCCGTGATCGTCGTGCGCGACCCGGCCAGTGGCGAGCTGAAGGACCTGTCCTGGGCTCCGGATGTCGACACGTTGGCCGAGCTGGTCTATCCGGCCTCACCGGACGGACTGGCCGTACTGAGGCACTCCGCCGCGCACGTGATGGCGCAGGCAGTGCAGGAGTTGTTCCCCGGAACATTGCTCGGCATCGGCCCGCCCATCGAGAACGGCTTCTACTACGACTTCCTGCCGTCGAGGCCGTTCACTCCGGACGATCTCGCCGCAATCGAGAAGAAGATGGCCGAGATCATCAAGTCGGGGCAGCGCTTCGTTCGGCGCCGCATCGATGACGGCGCCGCGCGGGTCGAACTCGCCCACGAGAAGTTCAAGCTCGAGCTCGTCGGGCTGAAGGGCAACGCCGAGGACGAAGCCAGCGTCGAGGTGGGCGCCGGCGGCTTGACCATGTACGACAACGTCGACGCGAAGAGCGGCGAGCGGGTCTGGACGGACCTCTGCCGCGGCCCGCATCTGCCCACCACCAGGCGGATCCCCGCGGTCAAGCTGATGCGTAGCGCGGCCGCGTACTGGCGGGGCATCCAGACGAACGAACAACTGCAGCGCATCTACGGCACCGCCTGGGCCAGCCGCGATGATCTCAAGGCCCACTTGCAACAGCTGGAGGAGGCCGCCAAGCGCGACCACCGCAAGCTCGGCATCGAGCTGGACCTGTTCAGCTTCCCCGACGAGCTGGGCTCCGGTCTCGCGGTATTTCACCCCAAGGGCGGCATCCTGCGCCGGGAGCTCGAGGGCTACGTGCGGCAGCGGCACATCGACGAGGGCTTCGACTTCGTCAACACGCCGCACATCAGCAAGGACGGGCTGTTCCACACCTCGGGCCACCTGCCGTACTACGCAGACACCATGTTCCCGCCGATGCAGGTCGAGGGCTCGGAATACCGGCTCAAGGCGATGAACTGCCCGATGCACAACCTCATCTTCCAGTCGCGCGGGCGTTCCTACCGCGAGCTGCCTCTGCGGCTGTTCGAGTTCGGCGCGGTTTACCGCTACGAACAATCTGGCGTGGTCCACGGCCTGACCCGCGTGCGCGGGCTGACCATGGACGACTCACACAGCTACTGCACGCAGGAGCAGGCACCCGCGGAGATCCGCAAGCTGCTCAACTTCGTGCTGAGCCTGTTGCGTGACTTCGGGCTGGAGGACTTCTACCTCGAGCTCTCGACCCGCGATTCCTCCGACAAGTTCATCGGCTCGGACGAGGATTGGGCCACGGCCACCAAGGTGCTCGAGGACACCGCGATCGAGTCGGGTCTGGAGCTCGTGCCCGACCCGGGTGGTGCCGCGTACTACGGGCCGAAGATCTCGGTCCAGGCCCGGGACGCGATCGGGCGCACCTGGCAGATGTCGACCGTGCAGCTCGACTTCAATCAGCCGGCGCGCTTCGGACTGGAGTACCAGGCAGCGGACGGTTCGCGACAGCAGCCGGTCATGATCCACTCAGCCAAGTTCGGTTCGATCGAGCGGTTCATCGGCGTGCTGACCGAGCACTACGCCGGTGCGTTCCCCGCCTGGTTGTCACCGGTGCAGGTGATCTGCATCCCGATCAGCGAGGAGCAGGTGGATTATCTGAACGGGGTGGCGGATCGCTTACGGGCACGGGGGATTCGGGTCGAGGTGGACGGCTCCGCAGACCGCATGCAGAAGAAGATCCGCAGCGCGCAGAAGGCCAAGGTGCCGTTCATGCTGATCGCCGGAGCTACTGACGCCGAGGCCGGCGCGGTCTCGTTCCGCTATCGCGACGGCGAACAGCGCAACGGCATCACCATCGACACGGCGGTCGACGAGATCGTCGACACGGTGGCCCGGCGGGTCAACGGATCGCCCACGGCAGCGCTGTACACGTGAGTGAATCGCCTGAGTCCGCCGCGGGCTTCGCGGGCGCTCCGGACGCCTTCGGGCGGCTGTGGACACCGCACCGGATGGTCTACCTCAAAGGGGAGAACAAGCCGCCGCATGATGGCGAGGGCGATGACTGCCCGTTCTGCCGGGTGCACACCGGCAGCGACGACGACGGGCTGATAGTGGCCCGCGGCGAGCTGGTTTATGCGGTGCTCAACCTGTACCCCTACAACTCCGGCCATTTGATGGTGGTGCCCTACCGGCACGTCGCCGACTATGTGGAACTCGACACCACCGAGATCGCCGAGTTCGGTGACTTCACCCGTCGCGCACTGCGGACCCTGGCCTCGGTGATGGCTCCGCAGGGGTTCAACATCGGCATGAACCAGGGCACCGTCGCGGGTGCCGGCATTGCGGCACACCTGCACCAGCATGTCGTCCCGCGCTGGGGCGGTGACACCAACTTCATGCCCGTCGTGGCCCGGACCAGGGTGCTGCCGCAACTGTTGTCCGACGCCCGCCAGTCGCTGGCCGAAGCGTGGGCGTGAGCGATGAGCGCGCTGCACCTGCGGGGGGTGTTCCTGCCCGACGAGGCCGAGCGTGACGCCTGGGTGATCGACGGCCGGCTGACATTCACCAGGCCGAGCGGGGCGGCGGACACCGTGGCCGCCCGCGGCTGGATCATTCCCGGCTTCGTCGACGCACATTGCCATGTCGGATTGTCCACTCACGGCCCGCTGCCCGACGCCGGCGATCAGGCCGAGCAGGCGCTGTTGGACCGCGACGCCGGCGCGCTGCTCCTGCGCGATGCCGGCGCCCCGGTCGACAACACCTCGGTACAGGCCCGCGACGACCTGCCGCGGCTGATCCGGGCCGGCAGGCACATCGCCCGCCCGCACCGCTACATCCGCCACGTCGGTGTCGAGGTCGAACCGGACCAGCTCGTCGACGCGGTGATCGCCCAGGTGGCGAACGGCGACGGCTGGGTGAAGCTCGCAGCGGACTGGATCGATCGGTCGCTCGGCGACTTGCTGCCGGTCTGGCCGGACGACGCACTCGCCGCGGCGGTGGCCAAGGCGCACGAACTCGGCGCCCGCGTCGCGGCACACGTATTCGGCGAGGACGCTCTGCCCGGCCTCATCGCCGCGGGCATCGATTCGATCGAGCACGGCACCGGGCTCACCGACGAGTTGATCGCCGCAGCGGCCGGCAAGGGCATTGCGGTCGTCCCGACATTGATCAATATCGAGTCTCTGCCGGGGATCGCAGCGTCGGCGCAAGCGAAATTTCCGGTGTACGCCGCGCACATGCGGGCGTTGCACGCCACATCGCGGGACCGGATCCGGGCCGCGTACGAGGCCGGACTGCCGATCTACACCGGCACGGACGCCGGCGGCTCACTGCCGCACGGCCTCATCCGCGAGGAGATCACCGCCCTCGTCGACGCAGGCATCCCGCAGCGCGACGTCATCGCGCAGGCGTCATGGCGGGGTCGGGACTGGCTCGGCCTGCCCGGGCTGGTCGAGGGGGCACCGGCCGACTTCGTGGTCTACGACGCCGACCCACGCGCCGAACTGGCCACGATCAACACGCCGCGACGCACAGTGCTCCGCGGCGCCGTCGTCGGCTGATCAGCCGGCCGCCGCGCTGCCTAAAGGTCTACTGGACGTCTGGCTATTGGCCGCGATCTCCTCTTGCGCAGGTCCGCGCAACGCGCGTAGAAATGCACCTACGCCGGACCGCAAGGTACGGCGGGATCGAGAGAAAAGCCAGATCGCGCACCGGGGCAACCTGGTGAAATCGGCGGATGACGACGCCGTGATCCGGTGGGACTTTCGTGAGGTCTAAGCCGTCACTGCTCAGACCATCG
>JALYVG010000088.1 GCA_030853345.1 Actinomycetota bacterium
CGCTCGGGGACGGCACCCAGCGCGAACGCGTCGAGGACGACCGGCACGTGGGGCGGCAGTTCCTCGGCCACCAACGAGAGCAACAGCTGCGTCAGTTCCGGGTCGTCCAGGCCAGGTCCCAGCAGGACCGCGCTCGCCTGGTGCAGCAGGTCGGTGAGTCCCCGCCGGCCCTGCGCTGACAGCTCGGGCGCCGTGAAGTCGGGCCAGCCGCTCACCGCCGATTCCGGTACGGCTATGGCCAGCGGGATCGCCACATCGTCGGGCACCGCCATGGCGAGGACGCCAGCGCCGACCCGCAGGGCGGCGATACCGGCCAGCAGCACCGCACCGGGGGTGGAGCGGGCACCCCCGATCACCACGACGTGCCCGCGGCTGTGTTTGGACCCACCCGGCTCCGGCAGCGACCACTCCCGAAGCAGTGACGGCGTGACCTGCTCCGCCGGTACGGTCATCTCGTCTCCCGTTCAGTGCGGCAGGGTGTCGGAATCGGCGGGGTGTTCGGTACGCAAGTCTTCACCCGCGTGTCCGGCCAGCAGGTGGTCCTGGCGGTTGAAGTCAGCGACCTTCCATTGGCGTCGACCCTCCCGCACCAGGCGGGTCAGGCCGGTGTTGACGATCGTCGCCGTCGCGGCCAGTTCGAGCAGGGATTGTTCGTCGAGGCGTTCGCAGATGTAGCGCAGCAGCATGACGACCGCGTCATGCGTCACCACCAGCACCCGCTGACCGTCCTCGTCGCGATCGAGGTCGAGGAGCACCGAACGCAGCCGAAGTGCCATGTCCACCCAGGACTCACCACCCGGTGCGCGGTAGTAGAACTTGCCCAGCCAGCGACGGCGCTCGGCCTCGGCCGGAAAGCGGGCGCGCATCCCATGGCTGGTCAGGGCGTCGAGCACGCCGAGTTCCTTGTCGCGGAGCCGTTCGTCGACGCGGATTTCCAGTGCCGAGCCCGCTGCCGCCACGGCCGCTTGGGCGGTTTGGCGGGCGCGGAGGTAGGGCGAGGACCACACGGCGGTGGGCGCCGCGTCGGCCGGCAGCTGCCCGAGCCAACGCCCGAGTGACTGCGCCTGGCGCAGTCCGATATCGGACAAGGGGATGTCGGCGTCGCGGGCCTCGACGGCGATCAGTTCGGCTGCGGATGCCTCGGCCTGTTCGCGAGCGACGTTGGCGGTGCTCTCGCCGTGGCGCACCACGATCAACTCAGCGACACCCATCGCAGGACGATATCCAGATCCTGCCGGCGTCAAACGCGACGAAGCAGGTGGCACGGCCGGGCTCAATCGGATACCGGGCGCCGCTATCCGACGATTGAATCCGGGGCGCTTCGGGCACAACGTCGGCATGAAGATCGGTTACTTCCTTTCCTGCGAGGAATATTCGCCCAAGGAACTCCTCGAGCAGGCTGAGTTGGCCGAACAGGCGGGCTTCGACGCCCTCTGGATCTCTGATCATTTCCATCCATGGAACGACCAGCAGGGCCAGAGCCCATTCGTCTGGTCGGTCATCGGCGCGGTCGGGCAGGTGTGCTCGCTGCCGGTGACCACTGCGGTGACCTGCCCGACCATTCGCATCCATCCGGCGATCGTGGCCCAGGCGGCCGCGACCTGCGCCACCATGCTCGACGGCCGCTTCGTCTTGGGCGTCGGCAGCGGCGAGGCGCTCAATGAACACATCACGGGTGCGCGGTTTCCTTCGATCGAGCTGCGGCTGGAGATGCTCGAGGAGGCCGTCGAGGTCATGCGCACGCACTGGTCAGGGGAGTTCGTCACCCACCACGGGCCGCATTACACCGTCGAGAATGCCCGCATCTACACCCGCCCCGACACGCCTCCGCCGATTTACGTCTCCGGCTTCGGACCCGCGGCGACCGAACTCGCGGCCCGTATCGGAGACGGTTACATCACCACCAAGCCCGACCAGGAGATGCTCTCGACGTTTCGCGCGAAGGGTGGCGCCGGAAAGGTGACCCAGGCCGGATACAAGGTCTGCTGGGGCACCGATGACGATGCGGCGGTCCAGACCGCACACCGGCTGTGGGCGAACTCTGGCGTGCCGGGCGAGTTGTCGCAGGTGCTGCCGAGCCCCAAGCATTTCGAACAGGTCAGTGAGCTGGTCACCCCTGAGATGACGCGCGACTCGATCGCCTACGGCGCCGATCTCGAACGACACGTCGATGCCTTCGCGCCGTTTGCCGACGCCGGGTTCGACGAGGTCTACATCTCGCAGATGGGTGGCCGCGAGAAGGCGACCAATATCCGCGGATTCTTCGACTTCTACCGCGACGACGTGTTGCCGAGGCTGCGCGCCAGCTGACCGACACTCGGCGCATGTCCTGCTCACATCGAGGCTTGAGCCGGACTTGAAACTTGCATGGGGCCCGGATGAGGGTGCCCGGCCCATGGTTGGTGTGCGGCCGAACCGGCCGCAACTCAGGACGCAGTCGCTCCGGCGACCCACTCAAGGAGACCACCATGGACTATCCGCCCCCACCAGGTTTCACTCCGCCGCCCAAGCGGACGATGCGCCTCGGCCTGAAGATCGCCTTGGTCAGTGCCGGTTTGGCCGCGGGCGCGATCGGCGCCACGGCGATCGCTGCCGGCGCGCAGACCAGCACCACGGCCGGCGCCCCGAGCACGGCAAGCACCGCGCCCGCCGTACCCGACGGCGACGGAGGGCCGGGCCGCGGCCACGGTGGCGCCGCCCCGATGCGCGGCGACGAGAAGACCGTGACCACCGCGCAGGCCGCGACCCTGAAGTCAGCGGCGCTGAAAGCCGTGCCCGGCGGCACGGTGATCCGGGTGGAGACCGATTCCGGTGATGGCGTCTACGAGGCGCACATGACGAAAGCCGACGGCACCGACGTCACAGTGAAGTTCGACAAGAACCTCGCTGTCACCGGGGTCGAGGACGGCATGGGCAAGTAGCACGTTCGGCCACGGCGTGCGCCGGCCTCGAGGGACCGGCGCCACGCCCGTGTCGGTCGTCCTCCAGTCCAGTCGAAATCCAGCCATCCGTCATTGACGGACTCCGCAGATCGCCGAATACTCGGAGGTCTACCCCGGAGGCTCGCATGAGCAGCGATCTGGACGTGCGCGCGGCGCGGAGGCCACGCACGTCGGGCGTGCCTCGGTGAGCCTGGCCACCCGCGCGCCGGCGGCCCCCGCGCAGCGCCGGCGCTTCCGGATCACCGGGGTGGTGCAGGGCGTGGGATTCCGGCCCTACGTGCACCGCCTGGCGACCGAATTAGGCCTCACCGGCTTCGTGGGCAACGACGAGCTGGCGGTGTTCCTCGAAGTACAGGGCGGACCGGCCGAGATCGCCGAGTTCACCGCCAGGCTCCCGCTCGAGACCCCTCCGCTCGCGGTCGTTACCTCTGTCCTGGCCGAGCCGTTGGCGCTGACTTCCGAGGAAGGGTTCACGGTCGTCGCCAGTCGCAGCGGCGCCGGGGCAGCCCGGACCCTCGTCCCACCGGACGTGGCCACCTGCGACGCCTGTCTGAGCGAGCTGTTCGACGAGGGCGATCGCCGCTACCGGCACCCGTTCATCACCTGCACTGATTGCGGGCCGCGCTTCACCATCATTCAGGACCTGCCCTACGACCGTCCGGCCACGACGATGGCTGCCTTCCCGATGTGCGACGCCTGCGCCCGCGAGTACTCGAGCCCCGCTGATCGCCGGTTCCACGCCCAGCCCGTTGCGTGTCCGGACTGCGGGCCGGTGCTCTGGTTCGAACGCGGCCATTCGAGGGTCGACGGTGCTGATGCGGCACTGGCAGCGGCACAACAGGCACTGCGCGACGGACAGATCGTCGCGGTCAAAGGCGTCGGCGGTTTCCACCTCGCCTGCCGCGCCGACGACCCGGCCGCTGTCGCGCGGCTTCGCCAGCGCAAGGCGCGCGAGCAAAAACCGTTCGCGCTGCTGGCCCGGGACCTCGCCGCAGCCGGGCGGCTCGCCTGGATCGAGCCGGACGAGCAGACCGTGCTCACCTGCCCGGCCCGCCCGATCGTGCTCATGCGGCGTCGCGCCGACGCACCGATCACCGATTCGGTGGCGCCGGGAAATCCGTTGCTTGGCGTGATGCTGCCCAGCTCGCCGCTGCACCATCTACTGCTCGCCCGGGTCCCCGGCGCCGACGTCGACCCGCCGCAGGTGCTCGTCATGACCAGCGCCAACATCAGCGACGAGCCGCTCTGTTTCGACGACGTCGACGTCGCGACCCGGCTGCCCGGCCTGGCCGACGCCGTCCTCACCCACGACCGACCCATTCACGTGGCTTGCGACGACTCGGTGGTTCGCGTGGTCGATGGGCAGGAGCTGCCGATCCGGCGCTCCCGCGGTTACGCGCCCCTGCCGGTCCGCCTCGTGCCCGGGTTGCCGGTCACGCTCGCGGTCGGGGCCGAGCTGAAGAACACCTGCTGCCTGATCGACGGGGCCAACGCGTTCTGCTCGGCGCACGTCGGCGATATGGGCAGCCTGGACACCAGGCGGGCGTTCGAGCGCGCGGTCACCCAGCTGACGACGCTGCACCAGGTGCAGCCCCAGGTGCTCGCCGCCGATGCACATCCGTCCTACCTCACCCGGGTGTGGGCCGAGCAGCACTCCGGCGGACCGGGCGAACCGGAACTGCTGCTCGTCCAGCATCATCACGCCCACGTCGCATCGCTGCTGGCCGAACACGGCCGCATCGGCCAGCCGATCATCGGCGTGGCCTTCGACGGCACGGGCTTCGGCGATGACGGGACGATCTGGGGCGGCGAGTTCCTGCTGCTGGGTGACGACATCACCCGTTATCGACGCGCCAGCCATCTGCAGACCGTGGGTCTGCCGGGCGGTGACGCCGCCGTCCGCAACCCATGCCGTATGGCGCTGGCCTACCTGGATGCGGCCGGCGTGCCATGGGACGACGCACTGGCTCCGATCCAGGCCAGCACACCGGCCGAGCGGGCGGCAGTGCGCGCCCAACTCGACTCCGCAGCCGGCACGGTCCAGTGCTCGAGCATGGGCCGGCTGTTCGACGCGGTCGCCTCGCTGCTCGATGTCAGACACCGCATCGGCTACGAGGCCCAGGCGGCGATCCAGCTGGAACTGCTCGCCGCACGCGGCCACCGGGCTGACGCACCGGAGCTGCGATTCGGGCTCGACGACCACGGCGTGCTCGATTACCGCCCAGTGGTGCGCGGCCTCGTCGAGGGCACCCGGGCCGGCGTCGCGCCCGCGCACCTCGCCCGCGCCTTCCACGCCGCGGTCACCGAGGCGGTCACCGGCGCCGTCGCCCGGATCGCTGCAGAGTCCGGGGTTCGGTTGGTGGGGCTGACCGGCGGGGTGTTCCAGAACGTGCTGCTGCTGCGCGCCTGCCGCGACCGGCTGGCCGCCGACGGATTCGACGTGCTCGTGCACCGGCTCGTCCCGCCCAACGACGGCGGCATCGCGCTGGGCCAGGCCGTCGTGGCGGCACACCGCGCCGTTCGCAGGGCAGGAGAGGACACACCATGAGTGCAATGACCGAGCAGGTGGCGGCAGCGGCCGGCGCGGGCATCCCCCCTGACATGCTCGACGGCGGCCTGGCGCGTGACCTGGCCGACGCGTCGCTGTCGGTGGCCCGCCGGTTCCAGGCAGGGGCGACGATGTGGTGCGTCGCGCCGCAGTGGGAGCCGCACGCGCACCACATGGCCGTCGAGTTCGTGCATCCGGTGATCATGGGCAAGCGTGCGCTGCCGGCGTTCGCGTTGACTGATCAGGACATCGTCGGCCAGGCCCGCAGCTCGGTGCGCCCCGGTGACATCGTCATTGCGGTCGCCGCGGCCGAGGACCGTGGCGTGCGTGAACTCATGCGCCGCATCCCCGCCTGGGGCGCGATGAGCGTGTGGATCGGTTCGGGCGCCCGACCGGCCAGCGGCGCGGCCGACCACGTGCTGTGGATCGCCGACACCAACCCATTGGCGCCCGCCACCGGTCGCTTCGTGATCATGTACCACCTGCTGTGGGAGCTCACCCACGTCTGCTTCGAACACCCCGGGCTGCTGGTAGAACCGCCGGCCGCCGAATGCGACGACGAGGTCTGCATCACCTGTAGCGACGAGGGTCGGCTGGCCGAGGTGATCCTGGCGCCTATCACCGCCTACGGCGACGCCCTGGTACGCACCGCCACAGGCGAGGAGAACATCGACGTCACGCTGGTCGCGCCGGTGGCGCCGGGGGATCTGGTGCTCGTGCACGCCGGGTCGGCGATCACCCGGCTGGACCCGGCGGCGTCACGATGACCAGCGCCGACACCGAACGGACTGGCTTCCTCTACCCGTTCATCGACGCCGAGGAGCACGATCCCGAGTCGCTGCTGGCTGATCTGGCCAGGTCCGCGCAAGCCAAGGCGCACGAGAGCTCGGCGCTGCAGAGAGCGACGCTGAATGAGTGCGCCGAACTCGTCGCTGCCGCCGGCGTGCAGATGGCCGAGCGGTTCGCCAGCGGCGGCCGGATGTATGCGTTCGGCAACGGTGGCAGCTCCACCGACGCCGCCACCTTCGCCGCGCTGTTCGCCCAGCCGATCGCCGGCCGGCCGCTGCCCGCTATGAACCTCGCCGCCGACCAGGCGGTGGTGACCGCACTCGGCAACGACGTGGGCTTCGAGCTGGTCTTCTCACGGCAGATCATCGCCCACGCCGGCAGCCGCGATATCGCCGTCGCCATGTCGACCAGCGGCAGTTCCGCGGATCTGATGATGGCGTTGGGGGAGGCATCCCGGCGCGGGCTGATGACCATCGGCTTCGCGGGTTACGACGGCGGGCAGATGGCCACGTCCAGCGAGGTCGGGTACTGCTTCGTCGTCCGCTCGCAGAGCATTCACCGCATCCAGGAAAG
>JALYVG010000098.1 GCA_030853345.1 Actinomycetota bacterium
CCCCCCGTCGCCGCGCCACCACCCCCACGGCCGCTCGCGCCGCCCACTGGTGCCTCGCCGTCGCCACCCCCGCCCGCGGCGGCGCAGCAGCCACCCCCGCCGGAGCGCGCCCAGCCAGCTGTCCCACCGAAGCCCGCCGCACCGGACCAATACCCACCGCAGCCCGCACCGCTTTATCCCGCGGCCGCCTCGCCCGCGACGTCCGAACCCCTCACCCTGGGCCATGCCTGGGTCAGCCTGGCCAAGCCCGACGGCACACCCCTGCAGAGACTCCTGGTCGGCGTGGGCTGGTATCCCGCTCCCGGCATCAACAACATCGACCTCGACGCCGCCGCCATCGCCTTCGACGCGCAGGGCAACAAGCTCGAGATCGTCTGGCACCGCAACGCGAATGAGTTCAACGGCGCCCTGCAGCACACCGGCGACAGCAAGACCGGCGCCGGCGCCGGCGATGCCGAATCCATCGTGGTCGACGTGGGGCGGCTGCCCGACCAGGTCGCCGCCATCGTGTTCACGATCAACTCATTCACCGGCCAGAAGTTCACCGATATCGCCCAGGCCTACTTCCGGATAGCCGACCAGGCGACCGATCAGGCAATCCTGCGTTACGACCTCTCCGACACCCAGCCCAGCACCGCCGTATTGATGGCGATCCTGCGCCGCGGCACCACTGGCATCTGGGGCGTCCGGGCGATCGGCGAATTCCACGACAACCGCTTCGTGAAGAAGCTCGTCGATCCCGCGGCCCGCCACGTCACCAAGCAGTAAGGGCCGCCGCGCGACAGCGGAGCGTCGATACGTGGGCTTGGTTGCGGCGTGGAGTTTGTTGTGGGTCGAGCCATCGTGGTGGGGTCCAGTGTGGGGTGCCGCTGATCATGCGGCACGTCCAGCCGAGCTTGGGGTGTTCGCGGTGATGGAATCCGCAGAGCAGGGTGCCGTCGTGGACTGACGTTCGTCGGGTGATGGAGTAATCCGTGATGTGGTGGGACTGGCACCGGGAAGGTGGCTGGGTGCAGCCGGGGAATGAGCAGCCGTGGTCTCGGGCGATCATGGCTAGGCGTTGGCCTTCGGTGTAGATTCGCCGCGCTGGTCCGTAGTCCTTGATCTCGCCGGTGTCATCGAGGATGACCGGGAAGATGCGGGCGTCCCCGAACAGGCTCAACGCTTCGGCGGCGCTGATCTGAATGCCGTGTCCGGTGGCGACCAACCCGGTGCCGGTCTGGATGTGTTCGGGGGTCATGTGCAGCAAAATGGTGGCCGCGACTCCGCCGCAGTGGGGCAAGTTCTGCGAGCGCAGTGCGATCAGGGTGGCGTCGAGCAGCGCGTCATGCAGTCGCTGCCCGGCGGTGCGGGGGTCTTTGGCGCCGTCCTGGCCAGCCGGGGCGGGGGCCGCAAGCGGCTCGAGGGCCGACAGCAACGCCTCAGCGCAGATCGCGGTCAGTTCGCCCTCGATGCAGGCGGACCCGTCAGCGCGGCGTTTGATCCGCAGGTCGCGGTGCCGGTTGCGGTCATGTTCCTCGACCAGCGTCCCGTCCTGGTCCAGGACGTAGGCCATGGCCCGGGCAATCTGGCCGAGCTGCATGGGGTTCACGGTGTGGGCTTGTTCGACCAGCACCTGCTGCAGGCACAGATCGTGCTCGGCCTGCACAGCCTCGGGCAGGCCGTCGACGGTGTCGATGATCACCCGGGCGTGCGCCGGGGAGATGTCGCCGACGGCTTGGGCGGCGGCGACCTGCTCGAACAGTGGCGGCAGACCTTCACCGCTCAGCCCGAGTCGGGGTCCGAGGTCGGTGGCGGCTTTGAGCCGGGCACCGGCCTCGGGTGGGTTGATCCGTAGCAACTGGGCAAGCAGCACGCTGGTGGAGCGGCAGCCGTGCTCGTGCGCGATGCCGCGGGCGTCGACGTCGGCGATCAGGCGGTGCTCGACGGCCGGGATGCGGTTCTTCTGCGTTTCCAGTCGGTGCAGGACATCGAGTTCGGCCTCGTTGGGCAGGGTATGCAGCGCGAGGGTCTGCATGTCGTCGAGGAGCTTTTCCAGCTGGGCCAGCGCAGTGTCCCAGCTGCTCCTGAACTTCGATTCGAACATAGGTTCACAATAGCAGTTCGGTCTGACAGAACCAAGGACTTTTCCCCTATAGTTTCAGGGAATTGAAGTAGTCGATCTTGCCCGGCCATCGGCGGACGGAGCAACGGTCCCGCCCGGCAACGCGAGCCGGCCAGACCCCAACCGTCCGCACCCAAGCGAGAAACAAGCCCGCAGCGCGACCCGGCCAGGGCCAACTCCTCCGTCGCCGCCGCTTTTACGCCACGCGAGAAACAAGCCGGCAGCGCGATCAGAGCGAGCGTGCACAGCTCCGGACGTACGTGCTCGGTCACAGCGTCCTTCAAGGACGTCCGTCCGTCGACCAGCAACGACTGAAAACTGCGACTCGTCAACGCCCAATTCGGGGGGTGCACTGGCCGACGGGCCGGAGAACACTGTCGGTCGTTCACCCTGTGACGGGAACGGGTGTACCGCTCCGCGGGGTGAGGCGGAGGTTGCCATGTCGGTAAGCACAACGCGTTCCGCTCGTCATGCACGTACGTGGACGGCACTGGCCTGCGTCGCGGCTACGACCGCGGTGTTCGCGGTGCCCAGTCAGGCGGTGGCGAAGGAATCGCGCCATGGGCACGCTGCGGACAGCTTCCGTCAGGTCAACCTCGTCTCCGACTTGGCGTCGGTCAAACCCAAGCTCATCGATGCGAGTGTCATCAACCCCTGGGGCATCTCGTTCGGCACGTCCCGTGGCGCGACGACACCGCTCTGGGTGGCCAACCAGGGTAGTAACACGACGACGGTTTACCGCGGCGGCACACCTCAGCAGCACGGCGTGCAGAAGCTGCTTTCAGTCAATGCCAGCTCACCAACGGGGACCGTCTTCAACGACACGAACGGTTTCGCGCTCATTCGCAATGGGGTGACCTCACCGTCGGCGTTCCTGTTCAATGAGAACCTCTTCAGCCAGGACGGGACGCCGACCGGGGCTTTGTCTGGGTGGTCCGGAACAAGTCCTGCGTCCACCTTCATCGCCCCCGGCACAGAAAGTCCTGGGACGTTCTACACGGGTCTGGCTCTGGTCAAGACCGGGCACGGCCCGCGACTGCTCGCCGTCGGCGGCCCAACGGTTGACGTCTTCGACAGCAACTTCCACCGGGTCATGCTGGCCAAGGGCCACGACTTCACCGACCCGCACATCAAGAATCTCGCGCCGTACAACGTCGCCACCTTCGGCAATCGCGTTTACGTGGCCTACGCGTCCCTGGACGGACCCGAGGGGGCGCTGAGTGTGTTCACCAACAATGGCCGCCTGATCAAGACTCTGGTCAATGTGGGTCAGCGGTCCAATCACTTCATCGCCCCATGGGGCATGGCGATCGCTCCCAAGCACTGGGGTGATTTCGGCGGCGACCTGCTCGTCGGCAATGTGGGCGACGGAAGGATCCACGCCTACGACCCCGAGTCCGGCAAGTTCGAGGGCACCCTCAAGGATTCCCGCGGCCACGACATCATCAACACGGGCCTGTGGGGCCTGGCCTTCGGCAACGGGGTCATCGGCACCCCGCGAACGTTGATCTTCGCCGCGGGCATCGGCCTGACGCCCCAGGACGAGGTGCACGAGTATGAACACGGCTTGGTAGGGCTCATCATCCCCAACGAGGAGCGCGACGACTGACTGTGCCTCACCCGCTCACTCGACGGGAGTACGGTCGTCCAGCCAGCTGATCTGGTCATAGCCGTAGGCTCGCGCCGCCTCACGGATAGAGCCGGCGATCGTCTCCAACTCGGCACGCAGTACGAACTCGCCGTTCACGT
>JALYVG010000102.1 GCA_030853345.1 Actinomycetota bacterium
GGCGTTGGCTCGCCGATTGGAGTCTGACGGCTTCGATGCTCTGGTCGTGGCCGACCACCCGGGCACGGGTCCGTCGCCATGGCCCGCGCTCGGCGCAGCCGCCGCCGTCACGACGACGCTCAAGCTCGGAACGTACGTCTTGCAAGCCGGTGTTCGAGATCCGCTGCAAGCGGCCGCAGATGCCGCCACGCTGGACGTTCTCGCCCCGGGACGAGTTCTGTTCGGGCTCGGCGCAGGACACACCTTTCGTGAGTGGGAAGTGACTGGGCACTCGCGGCCGTCACCGAGAGACCGCGCGGGTCGGCTGGCCGAATTCGTCGACGCGGTCGCGCGGCTGCTCGACGGTGAGTCCGTGACGATCGACGGGCGTTACCTGCGACTGGTCGACGCCCGGCTGGAGGAATTCTCCGCCGCCGGCCGGGTCACTCTTGTGGTGGGTGGTGGCAACCGGCAGGTACTACGCCTAGCCGCTGCCAGAGCAGGTGTGGTGGCGCTCAGCGGGCTGGGTCGCACGCGCCCGGACGGACATCGGCACGAGGTGCGATGGACTGTCGCCGAGCTAGATGCCCAGCTGGAGCTGATTCGCGATCAGAGCGGACGGTCAGGCACCGCGCCCGAGATCGAGGCACTAGTCCAGGTCGTGACGGTCACCGATGACCGGCTGCAGTCGCTATCGGAACTAACCGAGCGACTGCAGGGCACAACCGATGCTGACCTGGACAGGACCCCATTCGTGCTCGCCGGCAGCGTCGAGGAGATGGCGGCCCAGCTTCTACGCCAGGCTAGGGAACTCGGCATCACGCGCTACGTGGTGCGCGAGCCGGCGCTCGAGGTTGCGTCGCGCGTGCTTTCGCTGCTGAAAGACCGATAGCTGAACGTCGATGGGTTCTCCTGTCGACCGTGGACATGGCGAATCGTCCGACGATCCCGGTTGTCACAGGTCAGAGCCCGCGATCAGCCCCAGACTTCGGCTGCCGTCTCCACGATGAGCCGAAGCTTGGCGATCTGGTCGTCGATCGTGAGGTTGTTCCCCTCGACGGTCGAGGAGAACCCGCATTGCCCGGATAGGCAAAGTTGGTCAAGCGGCACGTATTTCGCGGCCTCGTCGATGCGTCGCTTGAGCTCGTCCTTGCTCTCGAGTTCCGCCCGTTTGGTGGTGACCAGACCGAGGACGACCTGCTTGCCCGGCGGCACGAAGCGCAGCGGCTCGAAGCCCCCGGAGCGAGCGTCGTCGTACTCGAGGAAGAAGCCGTCGACGTCGAGCTCGCCGAACAGCGCCTCGGCGACGAAGTCATAGCCACCCTCGGCGGTCCAGGACGAGCGGTAATTTCCGCGGCACATGTGCGTGGTCACCCGCAGGCCCTCCGGCCGATCGGCGAGGGCGGCATTGATCTGACGGATGTATCGCTCGTGCTGGTGCTCGGCGTCGGCGCCCTTCGCGGCGAGCTCCGCGCGCTGGTCGGGGTCGTTGAGGTAGGCGAGACTGGTGTCGTCCAGTTGCAGATACCGGCAACCCAGAGCGGCGATCCCCTGCACTTGGTTCGCATATGCGGCAGACAGATCGGCCCAGAACTCCTCCTCGTCCGGGTACACGGACTTGTCGATGGCGGCCGGCCCGCCGCGGTAGTGGATCATGCTCGGCGACGGGATCGTCAGCTTCGGCATCGCGGTCGTGACGACCGATCTGAGGAACTCGAAGTCGGCACCGAAGATCGGAGCGTCCAATCCGATCTTGCCGTCGATCTTGAGCGCGGCCGAGGTGAAGTCAAGATCACCTTGCGCATTGCGGAAGTGCACGGCGATCTGCTCATCGGTGCGGCGCACGCCATCCAACTGGTAGATGAAGTCCATGTGCCAGGAGGTGCGGCGAAACTCGCCGTCCGTGGCCGACTGCAGCCCGATGTCCTCCTGCAGCCGGACGACCTCACGGATTGCATCGTCCTCGATCGCACGCAACGCGCCACGGTCGATGTCGCCCGCGGCGTGCGAGGCACGAGCGTCGAGCAGCTTCCTGGGACGCAGCAGGCTGCCGACGTGGTCGGCGCGGAACGGCGGTGCGGTGCGCTGAGTCATGTCTGCCCTCCAGTGCAAGCAGTGGACGTCAATGCAGGGTACGGAGCTCTTCCTGTGCCATGCCGTACGTCGCGGCGAGGACCACGGCGTGATCGGGGACGTGGAAAGCGCGTACCCGCCATATATGCGACTGACGCAGGCGAGCCCAGTGAGCGGGTAGCTGCACTCTTCGACGAGCTTCGGTGCCCCGTCCTTCGCGACAGCATCATAACGACGACCTTCGCGGCGATGGTGAGCCGAGATCTACGGCCACGACGTCGTTACTGCTCGGTGCTTCCATCGCATCCACCTGTGTCGACCATCCTGTTACCATCCTGTGGGATGGTGAGGCCCACATCGGGCAAGGGGTGCGCTGTCGGAAGGAGCGCGATGGCCGAGGTCGACAAGAGTGAGAAGATCACGATCAACCTCGGCCTGGTTGATCTTGGTGAGATCGACCTGTTGGTGAGCGAGGGGTTCTACGCCAACCGCACTGACTTCATCCGTAGCGCAATCCGCCGCCAGCTCGAGACCCGCTCGGGTGCGGTGGAGGACACCATTGCGCGCCGCACGCTCACGCTCGGTACGCAGCACCTCAGCCGCCGCCAGCTCGAGGAGCTTCGTGCCGCCGGCCGCATGGTCGAGCTACGGGTCTTGGGGTTGGCCACTGTCGCCGAGGACGTCTCGCCCGACCTTGCGCTCGCCACGATCGCCTCGGTTGAGGTTCTCGGGGCGTTTCGGGCCTCGCGGGACGTGCGGGCCGCGTTGGCGCCCAGGACCGTGTGACCCACAGCGCCGACGGCTCCGAGCGCGTCCGTGACCACAGCAACCGGAAGGAACGATCATGATCGACGACCCGAATGCCAGCATGGCCGAAGCGCTTCGACTCACCCGCGCCGGGCGCGTGACCGAGGCCAGCGACCTGCTCCGGCGCCGTCTTGACCGGACCCCCACGGGCGCAGTAGGCCAGCCGATGCCCACCTGGATCGCGCGCCGCGGCCATCCGGGCATGGAGCGCGACGGCTTGCCGCCCGGTGGTGGTCCGCTCGCGAGGCTGCCGCTGGGCTCGCGAGCACGGCGGCCGGGCCGGATCACGCCGCCGCCCGGTGGCTCGCCTGCCGAGGCTGCGGCGCCGCGCGGCAGCACCTCCCATCTCAGCCACACGGGTCCGGCTGGGTCGCGCAACTACGACCTCTACGTTCCCACCGGCTATCGCGGTCAGCCGGTGCCGCTCGTGGTGATGCTGCACGGCGGCACGCAGAACGCGGACGACTTCGCCGCCGGCACCGGCATGAACGATCTGGCCGAGCAGCACACCTTCCTCGTCGCCTATCCGGAGCAGTCCAGCACGGCGAACAACGGCCGCTACTGGAACTGGTTTCGCCCCGGTGACCAGCGCCGCGGGGCCGGCGAGCCGGCGATCCTCGCCGGCCTCACCGGCCAGGTCACCCGCTCGCACGCCGTCGACCCGACCCGGGTCTATGTCGCCGGGCTCTCCGCGGGCGGCGCGATGGCCGCCGTCATGGCCGCGACCTACCCCGATCTCTACGCCGGCGCCGGCGTGCACAGCGGGCTCGCCTACGGCGCCGCGCACGACATCACGTCCGCGTTCGCGGCAATGCGCGGCAGCAGCCGCGCAACACCGAAACCCGCCGGTGAGATCCCGCTTATCGTCTTCCACGGCGACCGCGACACCACCGTCGCGCCGGCCAACGCCCAGCAGCTCATCGCAGCCCGTCTCGCGGTGCCGCGTAAGAACGGGAGCGCTCACGTTCAACCGGTGACCACGACGCACGACCCACGACACGGCCGCCACCCCTACAGCCGGCACGTCTACCCCGACATCGACGGCATGGTCATGGCCGAGCAGTGGACGGTCCACGGCGGCGGGCACGCCTGGTCTGGTGGCAACCCGGTCGGGTCCTACACCGACGCGCTAGGACCCGACGCCTCTGCCGAAATTGTGCGTTTCTTCCTCCAGCTCAAGGCACCCGACACAGTCGACTGACGCCGCGACCCCTCACGGGCAGCTCCAGCCGGGTGTGATCATCTGCCCGACCGAATCTCAGCTGACGCTCGTGCCCCTCCGGCCAAGAGTGGGTTGTCCGCCACGATCCGGATCAAGGCTGACGCGGGACCAGCCAAGGAATCATCTGCCCCTTGCAGCGGTCCGTGGCCCTCGTCCCGTCCGCCCCAGTCCGTATAGGACGTTCGCCCCTGCCGGTGGGCCGGCGATCGGCGTTGAGTCGCAAGCAGAGAGCCGTCGACTCATAGGGAGAACGTCGTGAAGTACATCGCGCCTGGGCAGCCGGGCAGCATTGTGACCGTCGCACCGCGTTATGAGAACTTCATCGGTGGAAAGTGGTTGGCACCGACCCACGGGAAGTATCGCGTCGATCTGAGTCCGGCCACCGCGGGACCGATTACCGAGGTTGCGGAGTCGACGCCCGAAGACGTCGAGTTGGCGTTGGATGCCGCACATGCAGCCAAGGACGCGTGGGGTGAGAAGTCCGCGGCAGAGCGTGCCGAGGTGCTCAACGCGATCGCTGACGCGGTCGACCAGAACAAGGAGATGCTCGCCGTCGCCGAGTCGTGGGAGAACGGCAAGCCGGTTCGCGAGACTCTGGCCGCCGACATTCCTCTGGTGGTGGATCACTTCCGTTACTTCGCTGCTGCGGCCCGAGCCGAAGAGGGCCGCTCCACCGAGATCGACAAGGACCTGGTCGCGTATCACTTCCGTGAGCCGCTGGGCGTGGTCGGGCAGATCATCCCGTTCAACTTCCCGCTCCTGATGGCGGCCTGGAAGCTCGCGCCGGCGTTGGCTGCGGGCAACTGTTCGGTGATCAAGCCTGCCTCACCGACCCCATGGTCGATCCTGAAACTGATGGAGACGATCGAGGACGTCCTGCCGGAGGGCGTCATCAATGTGATCACCGGTCCGGGCGCCGAGATCGGGAAGGCGCTGGCGGCGAATCCGCGCATCGCGAAGGTCTCCTTCACCGGTGAGACGGTGACCGGGCGGCTGATCATGCAGTACGCGGCTCAGAACCTCATCCCGTCCACAGTCGAGTTGGGCGGCAAGTCCCCGAACATCTTCTTCAACGACGTGATGGCCCACGACGATGAGTTCCTCGACAAAGCCGTCGAAGGGCTGGTGCTGTACGCGTTCAACAAGGGCGAGGTCTGCACGTGCCCCTCGCGGGCGCTGATCCAGGAAGACATCTACGACGAGTTCATGGCTCGCTGCCTCGACCGGATCGGCAAGATCAAGCAGGGCAACCCGCTCGACACCGAGACGATGATCGGCCCGCAGGTGTCAGCGCAGCAGATCGACAAGATCACCTCCTACGTCCAGATCGGGCGAAACGAAGGAGCCGAGGTCCTCATTGGCGGTGACCGGGCCCACGTCGGTGGCGAGTTCGCCGATGGGTACTACTTCCAGCCCACGGTCCTCAAGGGCGACAACAAGATGCGGGTCTTCCAAGAGGAAATCTTCGGCCCGGTCCTCGCCGCCACCACGTTCAAAGACGACGCCGAAGCGTTGGCGATCGCCAACGACACCCTGTACGGTCTCGGCGCCGGTGTCTGGACACGCGACGGCAACCGCGCCTACACGATGGGCCGCAAGATCAAGGCCGGCCGGGTCTGGACGAACTGTTACCACCAGTACCCAGCAGGTGCCGCGTTCGGCGGTTACAAGATCTCCGGCATCGGCCGGGAGAACCACGCAATGATGCTCGATCACTACAGCCAGACGAAGAACCTGCTCGTCAGCTACAGCACCAAACCACTTGGGCTGTTCTGAGCCTGCCGTGGTTGACAGCGTCACTGGTTCACGGATCACCGCCACCCCGGCTGCGCTTCAGGCAATAGCCCGCCTGCGCGCCGCTCGGGGTGGACGGGTGATGTTCGTCCAGTCCGGTGGCTGCTGTGCCGGCAGCACTCCGATGTGCTACCCGGACGGAGAGTTCTTGATCGGCGACATCGACGTGCTGCTCGGCGACATCGACGGCTGCCCCTTCTACATCGATCGTCGCCTCGATGAGGCCTGGCATCAAGAGCAATTCATTCTCGACGTCGTGCCCGGTGAACCCGAGGACTTCTCCCTCGCGGCCGGGGACAACCTGCACTTCGTCACCCGTTCACCAATCTGC
>JALYVG010000107.1 GCA_030853345.1 Actinomycetota bacterium
AACAACGGCGTACCGCCGCCGACGAGGACCGGGACCACGTGGAGCCGGAACTCGTCCACCAGTCCGAGAGGTAGGGCCTGCTGCATGACCGTCGCGCCGTGCAGCCCGACCGCCTTGTCGCCGGCGACGTCCTTCGCTTGTGCGATCGCTGCCTCGATGCCGTCGGTGACGAACGTGTAGACCGGCGGGTGTTGCCGCTCAGGCGCGTTGTGTGTGACCACGAAACAGGGCGTGTCACCGTTCGGCCCTGCGTCGCCCCAGCCTCCGTCGCCCTCGTTCTTATCGAAAGACTTTCGTCCCATCACGATCGCGCCGGTGCCGTCCAGGTACTCGCGCAGAAGCGCCCGGTCGGCATCGGTCGCGGCGTCGGAGAGCCAGTCGTGCAGAGTGTGCGCGCCGTCGCCGAACGGGTTCTCCCGGCTGTCGTTCGGCCCGGTGACGTAGCCGTCGAGTGATACGGACATGTCGCAGATGACGATTGCCATGGTCCTGCTTTCTTTCCGGTTGAGAATTCGGTTGGAATGATCGATCTATGTCATTGAACGACGCGGTAGCGCAGGTGCGTGACCTGCTGTTCGCGGTTCTCGGCGTTCGGGGTCAGGCAGCGGACCAGCTCGAGCTCGAAGCGCGTGGCGGGCAGGTTCTCGAAGAGCCGTCGTCCGTGTCCGAGCAGGACGGGAACGACGTGCAACTCGAGCTCGTCGAGCTCCCCGGCGCTCAACAGGGCTTGCGCCGCGCCGGCTCCCATCGCCACCACGTCGCCGTCGCCGGCGGCTGCGCGGGCCGCGTCGGCGCACTCTCGCACGTCGGTGAGGTAGCGGACGCTGCCGGGCGGAGGATCATCCGGGACGTCGTGCGTCAGCACGAAGATCGGCACGCCGTCGTGGTGATCGCCGTTCCAGCGGCCGGCGTTCTCGTACGTGCGGCGGCCCGAAATAACGGCCCGGGTCGCCATCGCTTCGTTGAACACCTGCCCGTTCTCGTCCGGGTCGTGACGGCGGTCGAGCCAGTTGAACAATCGGAAACCGCCGACGCCCATGGGTGCATCGACGCCGTCCTGCAGCCCGGCAACGAAGCCGTCCAATGACACCGTCATGTCGAGCCGGATGAGGGTCATCGCGGCCGCCGGTTGATGTCGGCGTGCTGCGCCGCGCCCCCGCCAACATCTTCCTCGGGGGCGCCGGAGATGTATCCGTCGATCGAGATGCCCATCTGCACGGCCGTGTCCGTCGGCGGCTCGATCACCCGTCCGTCGGCAACGACGATCTCCATGGAGCCGGTCACCTGATAGGGCCCGTCCCTCAAGGGAACGAGGCGCGCCGGTCCTTGTCTCGTGTCGACGACGCCAGCGGATCCACCCATCGGTGCCCCCTCTTCGAGTGTGGATGTCTGCGGCATTGACTCTCTGCTCATTTCCGCGGTCCTTCCTACGGTCAGATTGCCTGGTGGAAGTCAAAGAAGCGGTCGGGGTCGTAGGTCTGCTTGGCGGCGCGAAGACGGGCGAGGTTGTCGCCGTGGTAAGCCGTCGCCCAGTCGTTCAGCTCGAGGTCGGGGAAGTTCGGGTACACCCCACCCGAGCCGTGGAGGTGAGCGATCGCCCATGAACGATCAACCCATTGCCCACCGTCATCGGTGACGTGCTCGAGCAGGAACTGCTCACTGCGATGGACAAACGCCGTCGCACCCGAATCCATCCGGTTGTACGCGCCGCCCAGGGCTGTGAAGTTCAGCTCGCGTCGACCGTGCGACTCACCGGTCAACTCGTCGAGCAGCGCTGCGATCGCGGCGGCCGGGAGCGGGCAGGCGAAAAACTCGGACCGGCTAGTCGTGGCCCGCGCGCTGTCCTCTCGCTGGTCGACAGTGGCCAGCGCGCGTTTCAGATCGCGGAAGGTCAAGCCGTCACATGCGCGGGTTCCTGGACGGGTGCCAACGGCGGCGATCAACTCGTCCAGCAGGGTCAACGTTGCGTCCCCGTCGCGGAGCACGGCACCGAAGACGACCACGCGCAGGGGGCCGCCCGGGTCGGCGACGACAGTCAGGTTGGCGGTGACGTCGTCTGGCGCGACCGGCGCCCACTGCTGCCACCCAGCGATGACCGCAGCGGCGGCGCCGTCGGTCCAGTGCAGCTCGAAGCGGGTAGCAAGCGGCTCGGCGACTGTGGCAAAGACGAGCGAGGTAACCACGCCGAACTGGCCGCCGCCCGCGCCGCGCAACGCCCAGAACAGCTCCGGATCGCGATGCGTGTCGCATTCGACCATTCGTCCGTCGGCAAGCACGACCTGCGCGGTTACCAGCGCATCGCAGGTCAGACCGTGTACCCGTCCCAGCAAGCCCAGCCCGCCGCCCAAGGTCAGCCCGGCTATCCCGACCGTCGGGCCGCAGCCGGCCGGGATGGTTCGCCCATGCTGATGCAGCACGTCATAGACGTGCGCCAGCCGCGCGCCGGCACCAATCGTCGCTCGACCGTCCGCATTGACCGCAATAGCGTCGAGTCGGCCGAGATCGAGCAGCAGACCCTCGGTCGAGGAGCGCCCCGCGAAGCAGTGCCCACCGCCCCGGGGGACAGCGCGCACACCTGTGGCCTGTGCGAAAGCGATCGTACGGGCCACGTCCCTGGTTGACCTGCACTGGACGACTGCCCTCGGCCGCACATCCCGATAGCCAGCAATCGCGGGACGTCGGGCAGTGTCGAATTCTGCCGAACCAGGTGTGTGCAAGTCGCCATCGAGCGCCGCCCGCAGCCCGCCCAGATCGTTCACGCAGCCGACGCTAGAGCGATGCTAGAGCGAGGGCTTGAACAAAACGCGCGTCCTCTCAACCCGTCAGGAGCACCCGTGGACGACCAGCCAGGAACGGGAGATACGACGCCGAGTGGTCGTGGCCACAGCCGCACCGGTCGATGCCGCCGCTGAGCAACTCTCGCGGAGTAAGACCGGCCAGTCGAAGGCACTCACGGCTCAAATGTGGATGGTCGGCATAGCCCGCTTCGGCGGCAAGATCAGCCAACTGGCCGCCAGGAACAGACCTGTTGGGCGTTGAGGCGGCTTGCGCGAGGGCAAGGTAGCCCTGAAAGCGCAGAGTCCGCTGCAGGCTCTTCGGCCCCACGCCCACCGTGGTCAGGAACCGGCGCCGCAATTGACTTCCCGAAATCGCCAGCCCTGTCGTCAGCGAACCGACCTCGACGTGCTGCCACGGCATCAATCGGCGCACGGCCTCAACGACGAGTGGGTCCGAGTCATCAGCACGCACTTGCAGATAACAGAGATAACGCTGCAGCAGCACCAGCGCTGCATCAGGATCTGAGGCATCAGCGAGCATCTCGCCAAGCCGCACCGCTATTCCGCCGCCCCACACGTCGTCGGCCGGCACGGCCAGATCAACCAGGTCCCCGGCAGGTAGGCCGAACAGCGGCGCCGCCATACCGGGCCAGAACCGGACACCAACGATTGTCGTATGAGCCGGCAGGAGATGCACGTGGACCGACGTCAAGGGCCCGACCAGCCGCGGCACACCACCGATCGAACAGTGCAACTCGACACCCCCGGTCGGGAGGTTGCGCTGCAGATACGATCGTGGCCCGACGCGCTGGACCCAGACCGTGCGCACCCGGCCAGCCAGAGCCGGCACCGGCGCCCGCTCGTCGTAGCCGTCTGCGCCGTTCACGGACCGAGCGTAGAGGTTGCACCGCCGCTGATCGGGCACAGGGACACCGGTGCGCGGCGGGCGCAGCAGGAGAGGAAGCGATCATGAGCGCAGACAACAGGTCACCCACCACGGCCGACACGATGACCGCGACGAGGCGCGCCCTGGCGCCGCCCGACACGGTCTTCGCCGTGCTCGCCGATCCCACGACGCATGCCGACATCCACGGCGCCGAACGGGTCAAGGGGACGGTGAACTCCGGTCGCGCCGGTCGGGTGGACGGGGCGTTGGACACCGAGCGCATCACCGGCACTGGGCAACGGTTTCGGATGGCGATGTACCACGAGCAGCATCCGAACAAGACCTACGAGACCATCAACGAGGTCATCACCTACGAGCCGTCGTCGGCCATCGCCTGGCGCACGGGATACCTCGACAACGGCGTCGCCCGATTCGGCGGGTGGCTCTGGCGATACGACCTCGCCCCGGCCGACGGGAACTCGACCGACGTGACCCTGACCTACGACTGGTCCGGCGCAACCCAGGAAGCGCGCGACATCATCGACTTCCCGCCGTTCGGTCCCGACCACCTGCACAACTCGCTGGCCCACCTAGTCGATGTCGTCCACGAACACGGGCAATGATCGGCTCAGGTCTGGCGTGCAGCGTACCCGTTGACTCGTTCGCCCCAGCCTGCACTGGCCCTGATGACATCGGGGATAGGACGGCGAGGACATCGGATTCTGTTGCGAGCCGGCCGGGCATGGTGGCATAGAGGTCGGGCAGCAACCACGACAACCAGGAGGACGGTCACCGATGGGCAGACTGATCGTGTCGGCGCAGATGACGATGGATGCCGTCATGGACCAGATTGAGGGTTGGTTCGATCCACAGGCTGAGTCAGAGCAGCACGGCATGGAGGAATTGCGCGGCGCTGACGCGCTCGTCCTCGGTCGCGAGACCTACGAACACCTGGCGGCCCACTGGAGCAACCAGGACGGGGCGTACGCCGACCTCGTCAACCCGATTCCCAAGTACGTGGCCTCGCGGACGTTGACTGAGCCGCTGCAGTGGAACGCGCGGCTGCTCGCCGGCGACACCGCAGACGCAGTGGCGAGGCTCAAGGATGAGCACGCGGGCACGCTGCTGTCATACGGCTGCGGCGCGCTCGCCAACCACCTCGCCAGTCGCGGCCTGATCGACGAGGTCCGGTTCTGGCTGCACCCCGTCGTCTGGGGCGAGGGAGTGCGCCCGTTCCACGCCGGTGCGCTACCCGTGCGGATGCGGCTGATCGCCGCCACCGTCTACGCGGGCGGAGTCGTCAAATGCGCCTACCAACCGCTGGGGCAGGCGTCATGACGCAACAACCGGCTCGTCTCATCCCGCTGAGCGACGGCCGGGTCACCCACTAGGAGATGTCCAGCGTCTGGCCCACGTCCACCGCGGACGACGCCAAGCCGACGAACGAGATCCCGAAGGTGGTGTTCTCCCGCACGCTCACCATCGCCCCCTACCCCGACGGAACCGATATCTCCATCTACCGCCGGCCGAGCTGACCAGCCGCCATTGATCGACAGCACTCGAGGAGAGCGGCATGACCGCGACCTACACCTTCGACGTCTTCTGCACCCTTGACGGCTTCGGTTCATATGACGACCGCGGCGACTGGGGTGGCTACTGGGGCAAGCACGGGCCGGAGTTCCTCGACCGCCGCCTCGCCGTCATCAGTGAGGAGCAGCGAATGGTGCTCGGGGCCAACACCTTCCGGTCGTTCATGCAACTGCTTGGGCCGATCGAGGAGTCCGCACTCGACCCGGTGAACTCCCGGATGAGAAGCATGCCGACAACGGTCGTCTCGACGACACTGCAAGGACCCCTCGACTGGCCGGACGCGACGCTCGTGAGCGGTGACGCCGTCGACGTCGTCGCCCGGCTCAAGGAGGAGTCCGGTGTGCCGTTGCGCTCGCACGGCAGCCTGTCGATGAACCGCGCGCTGATGGCGGCCGGCTTGGTCGACCGCCTCCAGGTGACGATCTTCCCAGTGATCAGCGGTCAGACCGGGATGGAACCGATCTTTCACGGGGCGGCCGACTTCGACCTGGAGCTGGTCGACAATCGGACGCTCGGGGGACAGATCCAAGAGCTCATCTACCGACCCAGCCTTCATTGACCCCTACATCGAAGAATCGATGTGATTCTCCGCGGCACACGATCGAACAAACTCGGACCAGTTATGGCCGGCGGCGGCGAGCAGACGCCCGGCCAGCCGCCCTGTTAGAGCCGGCCGGGCGACCGGTGTCGATGCGCCCCGGGGGGCCTCAGCCCGCACTGGATTGGCAGTGACGAATCCGCGACCCGCCGCCGCGTGGTCTGTGGGTCACCTGGCGATGATGACCTCCAGCGTGCGCGGGCCGTGGACTCCCGCGACGCGGATGAGTTCGATGTCGCTGGTGGCGCTCGGGCCACTGATCCAGGTCTGCGGGAGCGTCGGGACG
>JALYVG010000114.1 GCA_030853345.1 Actinomycetota bacterium
CCGTGGGATCAGCAGTGGTCGCTGCGGATGCAGCAGGTGCTCGCCTACGAGACCGACCTGCTCGAGTACGACGACCTCTTCGAGGGCTCGATCGTCGTGAGCGCGAAGGTGGCCGAGATCAAAGCCGGCGCGCGCGCAGAGATCGAGCACGTGCTCGAGCTCGGCGGGGTGGTGGCTGCGGTCGAATCCGGATACCTGAAGTCCGCGCTGGTGTCCTCATTGGCGTTGCGCCGCCGGCGCATCGAGTCCGGCGAGGCCGTCGTCGTCGGGGTGAACAAGTTCACCGAGTCCGAGGCCAACCCGCTCGTCGGTGGTGCCGACGGCGGCATCATGACCGTCGACCCAGCCGTCGAGGCAGCCGCGGTCCAGGCCATCCGGTCGTGGCGGGCATCCCGGGACGCAGCCGCTGTGGATGAGGCGTTGACCACCCTGCGTGACGCGGCCAAGACCGACGCGAACCTGATGGAGCCGTCGCTGACCTGCGCGCGCGTCGGGGTGACGGTCGGGGAGTGGTCCGGTGTGCTGCGCGAGGTGTTCGGTGAGTACCGGCCGCCGACTGGGGTGGCCGGGGCGAGCGGTGGCGGCCACGAGGCCGGGTTGGTTGAGGTGCGGCGGCGCGTTCGCGCGCTGGGCGAGGAGCTCGGGCGGCCGTTGAAGTTCCTGGTCGGCAAGCCAGGATTGGACGGGCACTCCAATGGCGCCGAGCAGATCGCGGTACGGGCACGCGACGCCGGCTTCGAAGTGATCTACTCCGGTATCCGCCTCACGCCGGCCCAGCTCGTCGCCTCGGCCGTCGAGGAGGACGTGGACGTCGTCGGCCTGTCCGTGCTGTCCGGCTCGCACCTGTCCGTCGTGCCCGCTGTCCTCGACGGGCTGCGCGCCGCCGGCCTGGACGACGTGCCGGTGGTGGTCGGCGGCATCATCCCTGAGGCCGACGCCGTCACCCTGCGGGCGGCGGGAGTGGCCCGCGTCTTCACGCCCAAGGACTTCGAGATCACCGCCGTCCTCGGCCAGATCGTCGACGCGATCGACGAGGCCCGCGCCTAGCTTGCGACTTTGACCCCGCCAGCGTCGCCAGACGGGCCGATTTACGACGCTGGCGGGGTCAAAGTGGCTAGGGGTTGAAGGTGTCCGGGTTCGGGCCGGTGCGATCGTCGCGGTTCAGGTCGCTGATCGACGCCATGTCGTCCTCGGCCAGTTCGAAGTCGAAGACCTCTATGTTCTCCTTGATCCGCGACGGCGTGACGGACTTGGGGATCACGACATTGCCGAGCTGCAGATGCCAGCGGATGACGATCTGGGCGGGCGTCTTGCCGTACTTCTCCGCCAGCGACGAGACGACCGGGTCGGCCAGCAATCGGCCGCCCTTGGCCAGGGGCGACCAGGCCTCGGTGGCGATGCCGTGCTCGTCGTGGAACTGGCGCAGCCGGGCTTGGGTCAGGTACGGGTGCAGCTCGACCTGGTTGATTGCCGGCACGACGTCGGTCTCGTCGAAGAGCCGCTGCAGATGTGCGGGCTGGAAGTTCGAGACCCCGATCGTGCGGACCACGCCGTCGCGCTGCAGCTTCTCGAACGCCCGCCAGGTGTCGACGTAGCGGTCCTGTGCCGGGAGCGGCCAATGGATCAAGTACAGGTCGACGTAGTCCAGACCGAGCCGGCTGCGGCTGGACTCGAACGCGCGCAGCGCCGCGTCGGTGCCGTGGCCGTCGTTGTCGAGCTTGGTGGTGATGAACAGCTCGTCGCGCGGGATGCCGGACTGGGCGATGGCCGTGCCGACGCCCCGCTCGTTGCCGTACATCGCGGCGGTGTCGATGGCGCGATACCCGGCCTGGAAAGCCGCACTGACCGCGGCTGTCGTCTCGCCGTCGGGAACCTGGAACACCCCGAATCCGAGCTGCGGGATCGCGCTGGCGTTGTTGAGTGTGATGGTCGGCTGGTCAGCCATGGTTGATCCTCCTGGTGTTGGCTCACCGGGTACTACCCATCTCCGGGCGCGAACATTCCGCCGGCCTGACCGGTAGCGTGCCGAGCTGTGCGCATCGTGATCGCTCGCTGCAGCGTCGACTACATCGGCCGGCTCACCGCACATCTGCCGCTCGCGACGCGGCTGCTGCTCGTCAAGGCCGACGGATCGGTGCTCGTCCACGCCGACGGCGGCTCGTACAAACCGCTGAACTGGATGAGCCCGCCGTGCACACTGGCCGTGGACGTCCGCGGCGACTCACCCGTCTGGACGGTCACCAACAAGGCAGGCGAGCAGCTGATCATCACGATCGAGGCCGTCGAGCACGACTCCGCCTACGAACTGGGTGTGGACCCGGGTCTGGTCAAGGACGGGGTCGAGGCGCACCTGCAGAAGCTGCTCGCCGAGCACATCCACACGCTCGGCCCCGGTTACCGGCTGGTGCGCCGGGAGTACCCGACGCCCATCGGGCCGGTCGACATCATGGCCCGCGACCCGCACGGAGCGGCCGTGGCGGTCGAGATCAAGCGGCGCGGAGAGATCGACGGCGTCGAGCAGCTCACCCGTTATCTCGAACTGCTCAACCGCGACCCGCTGCTGGCGCCGGTACGCGGGGTGTTCGCCGCCCAGGAGATCAAGCCGCAGGCGCGCACATTGGCCGAGGACCGCGGCATTGCCTGCCTGGTGCTGGACTACGACCTGCTGCGCGGCATCGACGACCCGTCCCAACGGCTGTTCTGAACCGTCAGGGAGCCGCACTTGTACCGTGGCGCCATGACGCTGACCGACGCGCCCCCGACGACGTTCGACTCGCTCGACCCGGCCACCGGCGCGGTCGTGGCGAGGTTCCCGGTGCACGACGCCCACGAGGTGCAGGCTGCCGTCGAGCGGGCCCGGCCGGCGGCGGTGTGGTGGTGGGGGCTCGGCTTCGACGGACGCAAGCGGCGGCTACGGGCCTGGCGCTCCATCATCGCCTCGCGCCTGGACGAGTTCGCCACGTTGATCCACCGCGAGAACGGCAAACCCGTATTCGACGCGATAGGCGAAATTTCGATCGCCATCGAGCACCTGGATTGGGCCTCGGGTGCGGCAATGCGGGTACTGGGCCGCCGCCGGGTCGGCTCCGGGCTGCTCGCCATGAATCAGTCCGCGAGCGTCGAGTACCTGCCCTATGGCGTCGTCGGCGTGATCGGCCCGTGGAACTACCCGGTGCACACGCCGATGGGTTCAATCTCCTACGCGCTCGCAGCGGGCAACGCGGTCGTGTTCAAGCCCAGCGAGTTCACCCCCGCGATCGGCACATGGCTGGCCGACACCTTTGCCGAGGTCGTCCCGGAGCAGCCGGCGCTGCAGGTGGTCACCGGGTTCGGGGCCACCGGCAACGCCCTGTGCACCGCCGGCGTGGGCAAGCTCGCCTTCACCGGGTCGACGGCCACCGGCAAGAAGGTGATGGCCGCCTGTGCCCCGACCCTGACCCCCGTGGTCATCGAGTGCGGCGGCAAGGACGCGCTGATCGTCGCGGCCGACGCCGACCTCGACGCCGCGATTGATGCGGCGGTATGGGGCGGGCTGTCCAACGCGGGGCAGACGTGCGCCGGGGTCGAACGGGTCTACGCCGTCGCGTCGGTCTACGACGAATTCGTCGCTGGGGTGACCCGCGAGGCGGCCAAGGTCCGCAGCGGCGCGGACGCGGGAGCGGACTACGGCCCGATCACCACGCCCAGTCAGGTGGAGATCATCCGGCAGCACATCGAGGGCGCGATCGCCGACGGCGGCCGGGCGGTCGTCGGCGGCCCGGACTCGGTGCACGCGCCGTTCGTCCAACCTGTGGTGCTGATTGACGTCCCGGAGCACTCGGTAGCAGTGCAGGAGGAGACGTTCGGGCCGACGATCACGATCACCAAGGTGCGCGACGAGGACGAGGCGATCGAGCGCGCCAACACAGGCCGCTACGGGCTCGGGGCCGCGGTGTTCAGTGCCAAGCGCGGACGCGAGATCGCCGAACGACTGCGCTGCGGGTGCGTCAGCATCAACTCGGCCATCTCGTTCGCGATGGTGCCCGAACTGCCGTTCGGCGGGGTGGCCGACTCCGGGTTCGGTCGCATCCACGGCGCCGACGGCCTGCGCGAGTTCGCCTGGCCGCGCAGCGTCACCTCCGTCCGCTTCCCGGCGCCACTGAAGGTGACGACGTTCAAGCATCCCAGGTACGCCCGTGCCGTGCTCACCAAGATGGTCCAGGCCAGGTGGGGACGCACCAGGTGACGGGGCCGCATGCCGGTCGGAGCGGCACGCGGCAGACTAAGGTTCGACGATCGGCCGCAGGCGGCCGCATCGGACCCAGGAGGATTTCTCAATGGCACGGCAGTTCCAACAGGTTGGCGTGATCGGGCTCGGCACGATGGGTGCGGGCATCGCGGAAGTCTTCGCCCGCAACGGGCTCTCCGTGATCGGCATCGAGGTCGACGAGGCCGCCGTGGCCGCCGGGCGTGCTCACCTGGAGAATTCCACCGCCCGCGCCGTCGCCCGAGGCAAACTGTCCGACCAGGAGCAGCGCGCCCTGCTCGAGCACGTCGTTTACAGCACGACTCTCGAAGACCTGGCCGACGCCGACCTCGTGGTCGAGGCCGTCCCGGAACACCTCGACCTCAAGCGCCAGATCTTCACCCAGCTCGACAAGATCTGTCAGCCCGAAGCGGTCCTGGCCACCAACACCTCCTCCCTGTCGGTCACCGAGATCGCGGTCGCGACCGGGCGTCCCGGCAAGGTCGTCGGCCTGCACTTCTTCAACCCGGCGCCGGTGATGAAGCTCGTCGAGGTCATTCGCAGCGTCGTGACCGAGCAGGATGTGGTCGACGACGTCGAGGCGTTCGTGCAGAAGCTCGGCAAGGTCGACGTCACCGTTGGCGATCGGGCCGGGTTCATCGCGAACGCGCTCCTGTTCGGCTATCTGAACCACGCGGCGTCGCTGTACGAGTCGCGCTACGCCAGCCGCGAGGACATCGACGCCGCGATGAGGCTGGGCTGCGGCCTGCCGATGGGGCCACTCGCGCTGCTGGACCTCATCGGACTGGACACGTCGTACGAGATCCTGGACACGATGTACAAGCAGTCCCGCGACCGGTTGCACGCACCGCAACCGATCTTCAAGCAGATGATGACGGCCGGCCTGCTCGGCCGTAAG
Organism: Actinomycetota bacterium; assembly: GCA_030853345.1. GTDB lineage: Bacteria > Actinomycetota > Actinomycetes > Mycobacteriales > Jatrophihabitantaceae > QHCC01. The sequence continues at coordinate 5,145 of JALYVG010000114.1, forward strand.
AGCGGCCGCGGCTTCTACACCTACGACGCCGAGGGTTCGCCGACCGTCGTCGCAGACGCGCTCACCCCCGACGAGGACAAGGCAGTCGAGGGTGCGCGCCCGGTCTCGACGGTCGGCGTCGTCGGTTCCGGCACGATGGCCACGGGGATCGTCGAGGTCTTCGCGAAGGCGGGCTACGACGTCGTCTTCGTCGCCCGGAGCCCGGAGAAGTCCGCAAAGGTGCTCGCCGGCACCACCCGCTCACTGGAGAAGGGCGTGCAGCGCGGCAAGCTCACCGAGGGCGAGCGGGACGCGACGCTGGCCAGGATTCGCGGCACGACCAGCCTGGACGATCTGGCCGGAGTTCAGCTCGTGGTGGAGGCCGTCGTCGAGGATCTGGCGGTCAAGCAGACGCTGTTCTCCAACCTCGACGACATCTGCGCGCCGGGCACCGTGCTGGCCACCACGACCTCGAGCCTGCCGGTGATCGAGTGCGCCGCCGCGACCTCGCGTCCGGCCGACGTGATCGGGATGCACTTCTTCAACCCGGCCGCGATCATGACGCTGGTCGAGGTGGTGACGACGGTGTCCACCGGCGCCGACGTCGAGGCGACCGCGCTGGACGTGGCCCGCAAGATCGGCAAGCACGCCGTGCGCTGCGGTGACCGGGCCGGTTTCATCGTCAATGCCCTGCTGTTCCCCTACCTCAACGACGCGGTCAAGATGCTCGAGGCGCACTACGCGAGTGCCGATGACATCGACTCGGCGATGAAGGTCGGCTGCGGCTACCCGATGGGTCCGTTCGAACTGCTCGACGTGGTCGGCAACGACGTGTCGCTCGCGATCGAGCGCGGGCTGTACCTGGAATTCCGCGAGCCCGGTTTCGCGCCCGCGCCGCTGCTCGAGCACCTGGTCACCGCCGGTCGCCTGGGGCGCAAGACCGGCAAGGGCTTTCGCGACTACAGCTGAGTCGGCCCAGCCAGTGACTCCCACCGCCCAACTGGACTAGTCCGGGCGCGGTGGGGTGTCGGCCAGAGTCTGCGACAGAGCGGCGCCCAGGGTGCGGTGCAGGTCCTGCAGTTGACTGTGCGCCTGGTCGCGGTTCGCGTGCAGGCGGCGGACCTCGGTGGTGGCGTCCTCGACGAGTTGGCGCGCCTGCGCCTGTGCCTGCGCGATCGTGCGCGCCGCCTCGGACTCTGCCGCGGCCTGAGCCTGGGTGGAGGCCCGTGACTCGGCGCTGCGGCGGCGGCGCAGGGTCAGCTCGAAGTCCTCGTCTGCCTGGGTGCGGTGGGCAAGGGCTTCGGCGTCGCGCCGGTCCCGCTCGGCCGCGGCCTCAGCATCCAGGCGCACCCGAGTGGCCTCGGATTCGGCCGTCACGCGATCCTCCTCTGCCCGGGTCCGCTCGATGCTCACCGCGAGCAGCGCCTCGACGTCGGCGCGGTGCTGTTCTGCCTCGGCCAGGCGCCGCCGGAAAGTCCCGTCGGCCTCGGCGTGACGCAGGGTGGCCTCCTCGACAATGTCCTCCGCTTTCGCCGTGGCGGCCGCTCGGGTGCGGTTCGCCGCCTCCGCCGCGCCGGTACGGGTGGCGACTGCCTCAGCCTCGGCGTCGGCACGGATCTTGGCTGCATCGGCCTTGGCGTCGTCGAGGATCTTGCGAGCGCGCTCGTCGACGTTCTGCGCGGTCACGTCCTCGCTGGCCGAGCGCAGTTGCCTGCGCAGCGATTCGATCTGAGCGCGGGCGCTGGCCAGTTGGGCGGCGAGGTCGGCCGTGTGCGACGCGGCCGAATCACGTTCCGAGACAGCGGCGCGGAGTTCTTCGTCCTGCTGGGCGAGAAACTCGTCGACCTGGGCACGGTCGTAACCCCGCATGGCGGTGGCGAAACCGGGGTTGGCGTCATTGAGCATGGGCAGAACGTCGGTCGGATCGTCTGACGACATACGCCCCATGGTGACACTTCGCTACGTGAGCGCCCATTCAGGACCCCGAAGTCGGTCTCAGCGATCCCGGAATCGGTTGATTTCCTCGAGATGCCTGGCCCGCAGATCCTGGTCGTGCACGCCCAGCCCTTCCTCGGGCGCCAGGCACAGCACGCCCACCTTGCCCTGATGCAGGTTGCGGTGCACGTCGTAGGCTGCCTGCCCGGTGTCGGCCAGGGGGTACACCTTCGACAGCGTCGGGTGAATGGCCCCCTTGCCGATGAGCCGGTTGGCCTCCCACGACTCGCGGTAGTTCGCGAAGTGGGAGCCGACGATGCGCTTGAGCGTCATCCAGAGGTATCGGTTGTCGTACTCGTGCCAGTAGCCCGACGTGGACGCGCACGTGACGATCGTCCCGCCGCGCTTGGCGACGAACACGCTCGCGCCGAATGTCTCACGCCCCGGGTGCTCGAAGACGATGTCGGGGTCGTCGCCCCCGGTGAGCTCACGGATCTTCTTGCCCAGCCGCTTCCACTCCGACGGCTGCTGGGTGCCGTCGCGCCAGAACTGGTAGTTCTCGGCGCTGCGGTCGATGATCAGCTCGGCGCCCATCGCCCGGCAGATCGCGGCCTTCTCGGGTGAGGACACCACGCAGATGGGCGTGGCGCCACCGTTGAGGGCGTACTGGGTGGCGTAACCGCCGAGGCCGCCCGATGCGCCCCAGATGAGCACGACGTCGCCCTGCTTCATGTTCGCGCCGTGGTGACTGACCAGCTGGCGGTAGGCCGTGGAATTGACCAGGCCGGGCGCGGCCGCCTCCTCCCAGGTCAGGTGCGCGGCTTTGGGCATCAGCTGGTTGGACTTCACCAGCGCCAGTTCGGCCAGACCGCCGAAGTTCGTCTCGAAGCCCCAGATGCGCTGTTGCGGATCCATCATCGAGTCGTCGTGGCCCTGCGGGTCCTCGAGCTCGACGGACAGGCAGTGCGCCACCACCTCGTCCCCGGCCTTCCACCTCGTTACGCCGGGGCCGACGCGCAGCACCACGCCGGCCAGATCCGAGCCCACCGCGTGGTAGGGCTGGTCGTGCTTGCGCGCCAGGTCGGAGGAATTGGCGTAGCGCTTGAGGAACTCGAACGTCGAGACCGGCTCGAAGATCGACGTCCAGACGGTGTTGTAGTTGATGGCGCTGGCCATCACCGCCACGATCGCCTCACCCGGTCCGAGTTCGGGAGTGGGCACCTCCTGCAGGTGCAGGCTCTTGCGGGGGTCCTTCTCCTTGGTGGGCAGGCCGGTGAACATCTCGGCTTCGTCGGCGCGGACCACGATGGCGCGATAGGTCGGAGGCACCGGCAGCTGCGCCAGCGCGCCCAGGTCGCCGCTGCAGATGGCGTTACGGATGTCGTCCACGAGGGACCTCCACGAAGGGGCTGGCGTCGCTGCTGAGCGACGATGTTACCGGTCAGTAGTGTCCCGCGGCTGAACGAGCTCGACGAGGACGCCGCCGGCATCCTTGGGGTGGATGAAGTTCACCAGGCTGTTCGACGTCCCGCGCCGCGCCGTGTCGAAGATCAGCCGCAGCCCTTTGCCGCGCAGCTGGGCCGAGACGGCCTCGATGTCCTCGACCGTGTACGCGAGCTGCTGCAGTCCCGGCCCGTTGCGGTCGATGAACCGGGCGATGACCGAATTCTCGCTCAGCGGCGCCAGCAACTGGATGAGGGTCCGCCCGTCGCCAACGGCGAGCATCGCCTCCCGTACCCCCTGATCCTCGTTGGTCTCCTCGTGCACGCTCAGGATGCCGAAGGTATCCGCGTAGAAGGCGATCGCTGCGTCCAGGTCGGGTACCGCGATGCCGACATGATCGATCTTGGTGAATAGGCTGGGGTCAGGCATCGGCCCATCGTGGCAACTGAAAGCGCTTGGGGCGACGGGCGGGTGCGCTGGTTCACACGCTTGGTGCGGGTGGCGTTGACTACAGTTGGCCCTCTACAAGGAGGATCGAAATGGCTGGTTCGGTAATCATCGACGGCGCGCGCACGCCCATGGGTCGCCTGCTCGGATCGCTCAAGGACTTTTCCGGAGCCGATCTCGGTGGATTCGCGATCAAGGCGGCGCTGGATCGTTCGGGCGTGGCTCCGGAGCAGGTGCAGTACGTCATCATGGGCCAAGTGCTGCTGGCCGGCGCGGGTCAGATCCCGGCCCGGCAGGCCGCCCACAAGGCCGGCATCCCGCTCAGTGTCCCGGCCCTGACGGTGAACAAGGTCTGCCTGTCCGGACTGGACGCGATCGCGTTGGCCGACCAGCTCATCCGCGCCGGTGAGTTCGACATCATCGTCGCCGGCGGTCAGGAGTCGATGACCAACGCGCCGCACCTGCTGCCCAAGTCCCGCTCGGGTTACAAGTACGGCTCGATCGAAGTCCTGGACGCGATGGCCTTCGACGGACTCACCGACATCTTCGAGAACATCCCGATGGGCGAGTCCACCGAGAAGGTCAACGGCAAGCTCGGACTCGGTCGCGAGGAGCAGGACGAGTTCGCGGCTCGCTCGCACCAGCGTGCCGCCGTGGCCCAGAAGAACGGCGTGTTCGACGACGAGATCACCCCCGTCGACATCCCGCAGCGAAAGGGCGATCCCATCGAGTTCCGCGAGGACGAAGGCATCCGCGGCGACACCACCGCCGAGTCGCTGGCCAAGTTGCGTCCCGCGTTCAGCAAGGACGGCACGATCACCGCAGGGTCGGCGTCGCAGATCTCCGACGGCGCGTGCGCCGTCGTAGTCATGAGCAAGGCCAAGGCCGAGGAGCTGGGGTTGACCTGGCTGGCCGAGATCGGGGCGCACGGCAACGTCGCGGGACCGGACAACTCGCTGCAGTCCCAGCCGTCCAACGCCATCTCCGACGCGCTGCGCAAGGAGAACCTCAGCGTCGCCGACCTCGACCTGATCGAGATCAACGAGGCGTTCGCGGCCGTCGGCATCCAGTCGATGAAGGACCTCGGCGTCACCGACGAGATCGTCAACGTCAACGGCGGGGCGATCGCGCTGGGGCACCCGATCGGCATGTCCGGCGCCCGGCTCGCGCTCACCCTCGCCTACGAGCTCAAGCGGCGCGGCGGCGGCACCGGCGCGGCGGCGTTGTGCGGCGGCGGCGGGCAGGGCGACGCGCTGATCCTGCACGTGCCCGCATAACTGCAGTGGCAGATTCTCGGCGCGGCGACGACGTCGCCGAGCTGGTCGCGCGAGCACGCACCGCTGACGCCCGCGCGGTCGCCCGGCTGATCTCGCTGGTCGAGAGTGGAGTTACGCCCGGCGGTTCAGGCTCGGCCGCCGGGGGAGAATCGCCCCTGTCGCGGGAGGTCGCCGTGGCGCTGGCGCAGTACGGCGGCCATGCCCAGGTGGTCGGACTGACCGGCTCGCCGGGTGTGGGCAAGTCCACGACGACCTCCGCGCTGGTGAGCTCGCTGCGCGCCGCCGACAAGCAGGTCGGTGTGCTGGCCGTCGATCCCTCCTCGCCGTTCTCGGGGGGCGCGCTGCTCGGTGACCGCGTCCGGATGCAGGAGCACGCCACCGACCGGGGGGTGTTCATCCGCTCGATGGCCTCGCGCGGGCAGCTGGGCGGGCTGTCGGCGGCGGTGCCGCAGGCGCTGCGCGTCCTCGATGCGGCAGGCTGCGACGTCGTGCTGATCGAGACGGTCGGCGTGGGGCAGGCTGAGGTCGAGATCGCCTCGCTCGCCGACACCACGATCGTGCTGCTGGCGCCGGGAATGGGCGACGGCATTCAGGCAGCCAAGGCCGGCATCCTCGAGATAGCCGACGTGTTCGTGGTCAACAAGGCAGATCGGGACGGCGCCGACCAGGTGGCCCGCGACCTGCGCTACATGCAGTCCCTGGGCGGGCGGCACTCCGACGCTGGTGCCTGGCGGCCGCCTATCGTCAAGACGGTCGCCTCGCGCTCGGAGGGGATCGACGACGTCGTCGCTGCGATCGCCAAACACCTCGACTGGATGAAGCGCCACGGCGAGCTCGACCGCCGTCGCCGGGCGCGGGCGGCCAGCGAGATCGAGGCGATCGCCCTAGGCGGGCTACGCCAGCGGTTTGCCGGCGTGCACGGCTCGGCGGCCCTCGACACGGCGGCGGCACGAGTGGTACGCGGCGAGACCGACCCCTACACCGCAGCGGACGAACTCGTCGCCTCGCTCTGACCCAGGGACGCTAGCTAGGCGAGCGGATCGAGACGGCCGGCAGTGCGGCGATGAAGTCGCGGGTCAGCCGGGCGGTCAGCTCGGGGTGCTCGAACTGGGGGATGTGCCCGCAGCTCTCGATGACGACCGACTGGGCCGCGGGCAGTGCCTCGGCGACGAACCGGCCGAAGCCCGCAGGCACCAGGTTGTCGTGATCGCCCCATAGGAACAGGGCGGGCGGTAGCAGGCTCGGCAACCGGTCCCAGAAGCCGCTCTCACCGAACGGCTCGTCGAGGTACACGTGGCGCAACGCGGAAAAGATCGCCAACCGGTTGGCCCGGATGTTGATCACCCGCATGAACTCGTCGATCGCTGCGTCGTACCAGGCGTCGGCCAGACGCGTGGGATCGGCGAACAAGCCGCGCAGGAAACGCATCGCGACGCCGCGCGGCAGCTTGATCGGCAGGGCGGCGATCTCGTTGCGCACCAGCCGCACGAGAGGGACGAACTGGCGCAGCTTGCGGAACGCGACCGCCGGGCACAGCAGCACCAGGCCACGGACCGCCGCCGGTGAGATCAGCGCCGTCTCGAGGGCGGTGCGGCCACCCAGGCTGTTGCCGACCAGGATCGCGGGCTGCTCACAGGTCTGGTCGAGGAACGCCAGCAGCCACGTACCGAGGTACTCGGCGCGGTGCGCATTGCCCAGTGCCTGCGTCCCGCCATGCCCGGGCAGGTCCGGCGCGAGCACGTGGAAGTCCTGCGACAGTGCGGCGATCAGCGGCAGCATCGAGGCGTTCGTCGCCCCGAGACCGTGGACGAGCACGACCGGGGCCGCATCGACCGGGCCGGCCTCGAGGTAGAAGGTCTCGATCCCGGCCGCGTTCGTGGCGCGGGTGAACGTGCGGGTGTGATCGGCACTGTCGCGGCGGGTGAACAGCCCGTCCAACTGGAGCGCCAGCGCCAGGTTGCCCCGCACGGTGAGGTCGCCGGCCAAGAATGCCTCGATGCCGCTGCGCTGTCCGGAGACGACGTCATCGAGCACGCGTAGCGGTGCCCGCACCGTGGTCGTCGGGTTGGCCGGACTGCCCCGTTTGGCCAGGGCCCGGCCGCGGTCGATCTCGACCGTCCACTTCGCCATCCCGCCGGCCGTGAACAGCAACGAGGCGGTGGTGTCGGCCAGCAGCGGAGAGTAGGTACCGAGCAGGCGCTCTTTCAGCAGGGGCAGCAGATCGTCATCGCGCACGCCGTCCCCTCCGTATCAGTGTCGGCCGTCGGCAGAACCGGGCGAGGCGCGCGTGCGGGCCTACCCACCGGCTACGTTGCCGGTAACAACGACGAACCTGCGCAGCGCGACACGCTGCTCGAATTAGGAGCGTAATCGTGGTGACCCTGGATCGTGACGGCGAGGTGTTCGTCCTGAACCTCGGCGACGCCGAGAACCGCTTCCACCCGGACTGGCTGGCCGAGGTGCAGCAGCACCTGGACACCGTGTCGGCAGCCGAGGGCCCGCGCGCACTCGTCAGCTGCGCCACCGGCAAGTTCTTCTCCAGCGGGCTGGACTTGGACTGGCTGAGTCAGCACACCGACCAGCTCGCCGGCTACGTGGGCGCGACGCACCACCTCTTCGACCGGGTGCTGGCGATGCCAGTGCCGACGGTCGCGGCACTGCAGGGGCACACCTTCGCCGGAGGGGCCATGCTGGCGCTCGCGCACGACTTCCGGGTCATGCGGGCCGACCGCGGTTACTTCTGCCTGCCCGAGGTCGACATCAACATCCCGTTCACCCGCGGGATGGCTGCCCTGATCCAGAGCCGGCTGTCGAAGAAGACCGCGCACGAGGCGATGACCACCGGGCGGCGCTACGGCGGGACGGACGCGTTGAGCGCGGGCATCATCGACGCGGTCGCCCACGAGGACGACGTGCTGAGTGCCGCGCTGGAGATGGCCCGGTCGCTGGTGGGCAAGGCCGGCCCGACTCTGGGCACCATAAAGTCCCGGATGTACGCGCCTGCCCTGGAGGTCCTGCGCGACACCGCGGCCCCGCTGGACTGATCGCCGTAGGGCAGCGCACGCCCAGTCGTCGACTGCTCCTAGCGGCAGTGCGACCGGGTGCGCTTCAGGGCGCTCACGGTTGCACAGTCAGCGGTTCGGTGCGCGCGGATTCCTGGACCTCGAGCAGCGACACCTCGTGCAGTGACTCCTCGTAGGCGCGGTGCCCGCCGCGCAGGCCGAACAGCCGCTTGGACAACAGCAGGTACAGCACGGCGGCGACGTTGACGAGCAGCGCCGCGACCTTGAGCCAACTGGCCTTCTCGGTTACCTCGTATACCTCCAGCGGGATGAACAGGGTGGTGCCGACTACGGCCACGTACTCGCCCCAGCGTTTGAGCGACCACAGGCCGATGCCTTCGACGACCTGAAGCGCGCCGTAGAACAGCAGGCCCATCGCGATCAGGTTCAGCGTCGACGGCTTGGCGTTGAGCAGCTTCTGGATGGCGTGGACCGTGCTCGAGTCCTGCACGTTGAAATGGATCTGGTCGAAGAACGGCCTCAGGGCGCTGACGTCGCGGTCGAACAACTCCTGCAGGCTCACCTGGGTGGACCTGAGCCGGAAGACGGCGACGCCGAGCAGCGCAATGACCAGACCGCGTCCCCATCGCTCGATTGCCAGCGCCCGCAGGATGAACGCCGAGCGCAGGGCCTTGCCGCGCAGCAGGACGGGAGCGTCGTCGGCCGGGCCGGTTCCGTCGGGCTCACCGAGGACGTACGCGCCGCAGCGCAGACACCGCCAGGCCTCACCGAGCGGCGTGCCGGCTTCGAGCTTGGCCCGATAGGCCGGTTCGGTCGGTGCGTAGGTGATATGCCCCTTGCGCGAGCAGTGCCGCAGATTCCAGTCCACGCGCGGCAGCCTATTGGGCGCGCAGGATTGCTCCTAGGCTGCTGTCGATCCCGCCAGACGTCGTTCGTCGTCATGATGGACGGTCCGAGAGGCGGATCGAGACGGAAATGGAGACGCACCATGTCGCAATACCTGATCCTGATCTACGGGGACGAAGCCGGTTACGCCGGTGCCAGCCAGGAGGTCAACGACGAGATCATGGCCGGACACATGGCCTTCGGCGAGAAGAACGCCGCGGCCGTCCAGGGTGGGAACGCCCTGCAGCCGACGTCGACCGCGACGACAATTCGCTCTGACGGCGCGGATGGCTTCACGGTGAGCGACGGCCCGTTCGTCGAGACGAAGGAGGCACTGGGCGGCTACTACCTCATCGAGGCGGCTGACCTGGACGAAGCTATCGCGCTGGCCAAGCAGGTGCCGTCGAACTTCGGCGGCCTCGAGGTCCGGCCGATCATGGTGTTCAACTGAGGGACCCGGCCGCGGTGGCGGCCGCAGTCGCCGACGCGCACCGTCGCGAGTGGGCCTTCGTGCTCGCCGCGACGGTGCGGGTCACACGCGACCTCGACATCGCCGAGGAATGCGTGCAGGACGCCTACGCGCAGGCCCTGGTCACCTGGCCGGCGGCCGGCGTCCCGGCCAAGCCCGGCGCCTGGTTGACCACCGTGGCCCGGCGCCGGGCCCTCGATCTGCTCCGCCGTGACGCGGTGCTGCGCCGAGCGCTGCCGCTGCTCGTCGAGGACCAGGTCGTGCCACCCACCGAGCCGTCCGACGCCATTCCTGATGACCGGCTGCGCCTGATCTGCACGTGTTGTCACCCCGCGCTGGCCCGTGAGTCGCAGATCGCCCTCACCCTGCGGCTGTTGTGCGGACTGACGACGGCTGAGGTCGCCCGGGCGTTCCTCGTGAGCGAACCCACCATGGCGGCCCGCCTCACGCGGGCGAAGAAGAAGATCGCCGCGGCGCGCATCCCGTACCGGGTCCCGTCGGCGGCCGAACTGCCCGCGCGGGTCGACTCCATCCTCGACGTCGTGCACCTGCTGTTCACCACGGGCCACACCGCCCCGGTCGGCGCCGACCTGGTGCGGCGTGACCTGGTCGAGCGGGCGCTGGATCTGGCCCGCATGCTGCGAGTGTTGTTGCCCGACAGCACGGACGTGGCCGGCCTGCTGGGCCTCATCCTGCTCACCGACGCGCGCCGCGCCACCCGCACCGGCCCGGACGGCAGCCTGGTGCGACTGGCCGAGCAGGACCGCAGCGCGTGGGACCGCGCCGCGATCGGCGAGGGCGTCGCCCTGGTGCATGAGGCGCTGCGCTCGCGCCCGCCGGGCCGGTACGCGCTGCAGGCAGCCATCGCCGCCGTGCACGCCGAGGCTCCGTCGTGGGAGGCCACCGACTGGGCCGAGGTCGTCGCCCTCTACAACGTGCTGGCCCAGATCTGGCCGTCGCCGGTCGTCGCGCTGAACCGGGCGGTCGCCGTCGGCTTCGCCCGCGGACCGGAGGCCGGGCTGGCCGAGCTCGATGCTCTGGGCGCTGAACCACAACTGGCTGGTTACGGCTATCTGCCCGCCGCCCGCGCTGACTTCCTGCGGCAACTCGGTCACCTCGAGCAGTCCCGGATGGCGTATCACGAGGCTCTGCTCCTGACCGAGAACGCCGTGGAGCAGCACTTCCTGCTCGGCCGGCTTGCGGCGCTGGGGGCCAGCTCATGATCGACCGCGTCGGGCGGCACATCGCGGCGTTCAACGACTCGATCGGCTCGGGCGACTGGACGCCGTTCGCCGACCGGTTCACGCCTGACGCGACGATGCGTTTCGTCGGGGCGCCGGCGGCCCCGTTCCGCGGCCGCGCGGCCATCGGAGCCGCCTACCTGGCGCAGCCACCCACCGAGACGATGTCCGCCCGCAGTGTGGACTCCAGCGGCGACGTCGATACGGTCGCCTTCCGGTGGGAGTCCGGCGGCACCGGGACGATGACCCTTACGTGGGACGGCGACCTGGTGACCGACCTCGTGGTGGCCTTCGATCACTGAACGCACAGGTGGGTCAGCGGAATGCGTCGAGGCCGGTCAGCTGCTGGCCGAGCACCAGCGTGTGCACCTCGTGGGTGCCCTCATAGGTGTAGACGGTCTCCAGGTTCACCGCGTGCCGCAGCACCGGGTACTCGGTGGTGATGCCGCTGCCGCCCAGGATCGAGCGGGCTTCGCGGCAGATCTCCAGCGCGGCCCGCACGTTGGCGAACTTGCCGAAACTCACCTGGTGCGGCTTGATCCGACCGGCGTCCTTGAGCTCGCCGAGACGCCGTGCGGTCAGCTGCATCTGCTGCAGCGACACCGCCATCTCGGCCAACTTGCGCTGGGTGAGCTGGAACCCGGCGATCGGCTTGCCGAACTGGGTGCGGCTGCCGGCGTACTCCAGTGTCGAGGCCAGCGCGTCTCGCGCCGAGCCGACGACGCCCCAGACGATGCCGAAGCGTGCCTCGGTCAGGCAGCCCAGCGGGCCTTTGAGGCCCTGCGCGCCGGGCAGCTCGGCCGAGGCGGGCAGTCGCACATCGTCCATGATCAGCTCACTGGTGATCGACGCGCGCAGCGAGATCTTGTGGTGCACGTCCTGGGTGGTGAAGCCCTCGGTGCCCTGCTCCACGAGGAAACCCCGCACGCCGTCGTCGGTGCGCGCCCACACCACAGCGACATCGCTGATCGAGCCGTTGGTGATCCACATCTTGCTGCCGTTGAGGATCCAGTCCGTCCCGTCGCGGCGTGCGCGGGTGCGCATCGAACCGGGGTCGGACCCGGAGTCGGCTTCGGTGAGCCCGAAGCAGCCGATCGCGTTGCCCTTGGCCATCTCGGGCAGCCAGCGCTGCTTCTGCTCGTCGCTGCCGTAGGCGTAGATCGCGTACATCGCCAGGGAGCCCTGGACACTGACCAGCGAGCGAAGACCGGAGTCAACCGCCTCGATCTCGGCGCTGGCCAGCCCGTACTGCGATGGTTTGGCGCCCTGGCAGCCGTAGCCGTGCAGGTGCATGCCCAGGACGCCCAACGCCCCGAACTCCTGCGCCAACTCGCGGGCGGGCAGCGTGCCGTCCTCGAACCATTGGCGAATGTGCGGACGCAGCCGGTCGTCGGCGAACTTGCGCACGGTGTCGCGCAACATCCGGTCCTCGTCCGCGAGGTCGTCGTCGAGGTCGAGCAGGTCAAGACGATCGAGTGCATCGCTCATGCCCAGCACGGTACCGCCAAGGCGGCCCGGTGTTCGGCCCCGGACCCGCGGCCAGGTGGCGGCCTCGGGGCGGTCCGTGTCCTCCCAAGCGCCCACCTGCCAAATCCGGCCGGCCGCCGCGGCCGATACCCTGCGCTGGTGCCCCAGCCGCAGCCGCCCCTCGAGTTCGACCCGATCGATCGGGCCGGTGCGCTGTGGGAAAGGCACTGGCCGGACCAGGATCGCGACGTCTACGCCTCGATGCGCGCGGTCACCTCGATTATGCGTGCGCACCAGATCCTGATCGCCGATCTCGACTCGATGCTGCGGCCGTTCGGTATTACGTTCAGCAGGTACGAGGCGCTGGTGCTGCTCACCCACGCCCGGGCGGGCTCCTTGCCATTGTCGATGATCGGCGAGCGGCTGCAGGTGCACGCGACGTCGGTGACCAACGTCATCGACCGCCTCGAGGGTGCCGGCCTGGTCAGCCGCGCCCCGAATCCGAAGGACGGGCGCGGGACGCTCGCGGTCATCACCGACGCGGGTCGCGAGGTGGCAAACAAGGCCACCGAGGCATTCAACGCGGCCAAGTTCGGATTGCGCTCACTCGACCTGGCCGATATGGACGAGCTGTTCACCGTGTTGCGAAAGCTGCGCCACGACGCCGACGACTTCGTCGACTGATCGCGCGCACAGCCGCGGCGGCTAGCCTGCCGATCACCTCAGCGCCTGATCGGAGCTCACCATGTGGCACGCCTTGTTGGTCCAGCAGATCCCCTTCGCGGAGAAGGTCGTGCGGACCTTGCTCGTCTACCTGCTGATCGCGGTGCTGCTGCGCGCGACCGGAAAACGCGGCCTGTCCGGCCTGAACAGCCTGGACATCGTCGTGATGGTGCTGTTGTCGAATGTGGTGCAGAACGCGATCATCGGCCCCGACAACAGCCTGGTCGGGGGAGTCATCGGTGCCGTCACCCTCGTCGCCGTCAACTCGGCGGTCAACCGGGCCGCGCTGCGTAGCGACCTGATGGCCCGGATCTTCGACGGCTCGGACACGACCGTGATCGAAGACGGCCACGTGATCAAGCAAGCGGCTCGACGGATCGGGGTGCGACGCCACGAGCTCGAGCACGCCGTCCGGTTGCAGAACGGTGACGGCATCTCCGAGGTGGCCACGGGCACGTTCGATCCAGGCGGCCAGTTGATCATCACCTTGAAGGCCGGCGAGCAGAGCGCTTCGAAGGGCGACGTCGAGCGCCTGGCGGCCCAGTTGGCCCGCATCGAGACCCAGCTGGGTGTTCGGTAGCGACGTTTGGCATTTAGTAGGACGTCCAAGTAAATTAGGAAGAGTGCGGCGTGTTCGCCGCCGCCCCTCTTCTAAGGTCGGACCATGGACGCTGAGCAGATCGCCGAAGGCCGGGCCCGCTGGCAGGCTCGCTACGACGCCGCGGGCAAGAGCGAACGCGACTACACGACGCTGTCCGGCACCGAGGTCGAGCCGCTGTACGGCCCGGCCGGTGCCGATGACCGGATGGAGCGCATCGGCTGGCCGGGGGAGTACCCGTTCACGCGGGGCATCCACCCCACTGGCTACCGCGGCAAGCCGTGGACGATCCGACAGTTCGCCGGCTTCGGCAACGCCAAGCAGACCAACGAGCGTTACAAGATGATCCTGGCCCAGGGCGGCGGCGGGCTGTCGGTCGCGTTCGACATGCCGACTCTGATGGGCCGCGACTCCGACGACGAGCGCTCACTGGGCGAGGTCGGTCACTGCGGGGTGGCGATCGACTCGGCGGCCGACATGGACGTCCTGTTCGACGGCATCGACCTCGCGGGCACCACGACGTCGATGACGATCTCCGGGCCGGCCGTCCCGGTGTTCTGCATGTACGTGGTGGCGGCCGAGCGGCAGGGTGCCGACACGACAAAGCTGAACGGCACCCTGCAGACCGACATCTTCAAGGAGTACATCGCCCAGAAGGAATGGATCTACCCGCCGCAGGGCCACCTGAAGCTCATCGGCGACCTGATGGAGTATGTGGGCCACGACGTCCCGGCCTACAAGCCGCTGTCGGTGTCGGGCTACCACATCCGCGAGGCCGGGGCGACCGCCGTGCAGGAGCTGGCTTTCACCCTGGCCGACGGGTTCGGTTACGTCGAGCTCGGCCTCTCGCGTGGCCTGGACATCGAGCAGTTCGCCCCCGGGTTGTCGTTCTTCTTCGATGCGCACATCGACTTCTTCGAAGAGATCGCCAAGCTGCGCGCCGCCCGCCGGATCTGGGCACGCTGGCTGCGCGACGTCTACGGGGCCAAGACGACAAAGGCGTTGTCACTGCGCTTCCACACCCAGACGGCCGGAGTCTCGCTCACCGCGCAGCAGCCCGACAACAACATCGTCCGCACCGCCGTCGAGGCGATGGCCGCCATCCTGGCGGGCACGAACTCGCTGCACACCAACGCGCTCGACGAGGTGTTGGCGCTGCCGTCGGCGCACGCGGCGCAGATCGCGCTGCGCACCCAGCAGGTGCTCGCCGAGGAGACCGGCGTTCTCAATGTCGCCGACCCGCTCGGCGGTTCGTGGTACGTCGAGGCGCTCACCGACCAGATGGAGGCCGAGGCCGAGAAGATCTTCGCGCGGATCAAGGAGGTCGGTGGCGACGGCACGATCACCGCTGGCTTGTTGCGCGGGATCGAGGACGGCTGGTTCATCGGCGAGATCGCCGACTCGGCGTTTGCCTACCAGGTGGCGCTGGAGAAGGGCGACAAGCGCGTGGTCGGCGTCAACGCCCTGACCGGTGACGTCGGCGACGAGCTGGAGATCCTCCGGGTGTCGCATGAGGTCGAGCTCGCGCAACGCGCACTGGTCATGGAGCGCCGAGCCACCCGCGATCAGACTGCGGTGGACGAAGCGCTGGCCCGGATGGTCGCGGCCGCTGGGGCGGAGGAGAACACCGTCCCCGCCATGCTCGACGCGGTGCGCGCCGAGGCGACGCTCGGCGAGATCTGCAACGCCTTCAAGCCGATGTGGGGCGAATACCGCGAGGCCGCCCGGTTCTGATCGCTCGGGGCGGTAGCGGACGGGTCAGTGGCCGTGCTGCGCACTGAACCGCGCGGCGCCGGCGGCGGCCTCGGCCAGCACGGTGCTGCCGTGGGCGAACTCGCTGGCCAGGGCGGCCCGCTCGTCCTGGCCGAACCCGTCGTAGACCGAGCGGCGGTCAGCGCGCAGGCAGGCCTGCGGGAGGGCGGCCAGTTCGGCCGCTAACGCCTGTGCGGCGGCGCGCGCCTGGCCCGGTGCGACGACCCGATTGGCCAGCCCGATCGCGAGGGCCTCCTCGGCCCCGACCGGGCGCCCGGTGAGGATCAGATCGAGGGCCCGCCCGGCCCCGACGATGCGCGGCAGGCGCACCGTCGCGCCGTCGACAAGAGGTACCCCCCAGCGCCGGCAGAACACGCCGAACACGGCGTCGGACTCCACGACGCGCAGGTCACACCACAGTGCGAGCTCCAGGCCGCCGGCGACCGCATACCCGCTGACGGCGGCGATGACCGGCTTGCTCAATGCCAATCGGGTCGGGCCCATCGGGCCGTCGGTGCGCAGATCCGCATCGAGCGGATTGGACATGGCGTGCAGGTCGGCGCCCGCGCAGAACGTCCCGCCCGCGCCCCACAGCACGGCTACCCGGGCTCCGGGATCGGCGTCGAATTCGCGCAACGCGTCGGCCAGCGCATGCGCCGTCGGGCCGTCCACGGCGTTGCGGACCTCGGGGCGGTCCAGCACGACCGTCCAGACAGCGTCTTGTCGATCAATCCGAACCGTCACGGGCAGACCCTCACCGCCCGCGCGCCGCATGTCAACGTCTGGAAGGCTGGTGGCATGCAACCTGGTCCCCCCCGAAAGCCTGCCCCGCCGAGTGCAGCACTGGCCGCGTCGATGGCGGGCGCGGTCGATCTGGCGGCGATCCAGGCCCGCGCCGAGGCAGCCAAACGTGCCGCTGAGGCGCCGGTCCCCGGCGCCGGGCAGTCGGTCGTCGACGTCACCGAGGCGACCTTCCAGCCCGAGGTGCTCGACCGCTCGTTCCAGCTTCCGGTGCTCGTGGAGCTGTCCTCGTCGCGCGCCGCCGGGAGCGCGCAACTCTCATCCCTGCTCGCCCAGCTGGCTTCGCAAGGGGGCGGGTCCTGGGTGCTGGCCCGCATTGACGTCGACGCCAACCCACGCATTGCCCAGGCATTGCAGGTCTCGGCCGTGCCCACCGTCTTCGCGGTGATCAGCGGACAGCTCCTGCCGGGATTCCAGGGGGTCCTGCCCGAGCAGGAACTGCGCGAATTCATCCGGGCGGTACTTGCGGCCGGGCAGGAGGCCGGCCTGGCCGGCGGCACGGTGCCCGACGCTGACCCTGCGCCCGAACAGGCGATGCCGGAAGAGCCTGACGACCCACGCCTGGTGGCGGCAGAGGACGCCCTCGAGCAGGGCGACTACGCGCTAGCTGCCCAGCACTACCAAGGGATTCTGGACGCCGAGCCGGCCAACACGCAGGTCGCGATGGCGCTGCGCCAGGTCCGTCTGTTCGAACGCATCGAGTCACTCGACCCGGCGCTGGCTGCCGCAGCCGACAGCACGCCGGATGACCTGCAGGCCCAACTGGCTGCCGCCGACTTCGCCTTCGCTGCCAATGACGCCAACGTCGCGTTCGAGCGCTTGCTGACGCTGATGACGCGCTCGGGCGCCGAGGAGCGCGAGACCCTGCGGGAGCGGCTGCTCGAATACTTCGAATTGCTCGGCTCCGACGACCCGCGCGTCGGGCCAGCGCGACGCGAGCTCGCCCGCGTGCTCTTCTAGTGCGGCCGAAAACTCAGCTGGCGGTGTGTGGCATGAGCGCATTGTCGGGGATGACGCCGAGGCGACCGGACTGGTAGTCCTCGATCGCCTGGATCAACTGCTCCTTGGTGTTCATGACGAACGGTCCGTAGTGCGCGACCGGTTCGCGGATCGGCCGGCCGCCGAGCAGCACGGCCTCAAGTGCGGGTCGATTGCTGTCCTGGTTCGGGCTGGCCGCCACGGTGATTCGATCGCCGGGGCCGAAGACCGCGAGCTGGCCGCCGCGGATCGCTCGCGCCTCCGGCCCGACGGTGCCGTTGCCGGACAGGATGTAGACCAGCGCGTTGTACTCCGCTCTCCAGGGCAACGAGACCTGGGCGCCCGGCTGCACGGTGGCGTGCGCGACGGTGATCGGGGTGTGCGTCGAGCCCGGGCCGGCGTGAGCGCCGATGTCGCCGGCGATGATGCGCACTAGCGCGCCACCGTCGGCGGAGGTCACCAGGGTGGAGTCGCCGCCCTCGATGCTCTGGTAGGCGGGCTGGGCGAACTTGTCCTTGGCGGGCAGGTTCACCCACAGCTGCAGGCCGTGGAACACGCCGCCGGAGACGACGAGTTCCTCGGGTGGGGTCTCGATGTGCAAGATGCCCGCGCCGGCGGTCATCCACTGCGTCGCGCCGTTGTTGATCACGCCGCCGCCGCCGTGCGAGTCCTGGTGCACGAACGTGCCGTCGATCATGTAGGTGACGGTCTCGAAGCCGCGGTGTGGATGCCATGCGGTGCCCTTAGGCTCGCCGGGCGCGTAGTCGACCTCACCCATCTGGTCCATGTGCACGAAGGGGTCCAGGTCGCTGGTCGAGACGCCCGCGAATGCGCGTACTACCGGGAAGCCCTCGCCCTCGTAACCCTTGGGGCCGGTGGTGATCTGGCGGACCGGGCGCTCGGTGTCGCCCAGGGTCGCGGCAGGCACCCGCGGCAGGGTCAGCGTGTCGGCCGTGACGGCAGGCATGGCAATCTCCTATGTAGTTGCACGCTCATTTGTATGCCGCCATAACGCGACCGCGCGCGTCAACATTCCGCGGCGTCCGCTCAACGAAGAGTGACTCTGGGGTTGGTGTCGGGTGAGTCGTTGTAGCGCAGCCAGAGGGCGCCGAGCGGGGGGATACGCAGTGTGGCCGATGCCGGCTGGCCATGCCACGGTTCGTCGACCGCTTCGATGCCACCGAAGTTACCCACCCCCGAACCGAAGTACACGTCGGCGTCGGTGTTGATGACCTCGTCCCAACGCCCGGCACGCGGCAGCCCGACCCGGTAGCCCTCGTGCGGGACGGAGCGGAAGTTCGCGACGCAGGCGATCATCGACCCGTCCGCACCGAAGCGCAGGAATGAGTACACGTTGCCGGCCGCATCGTTCGCGTCGATCCAGCGAAAACCGGCAGGAACGGTGTCCTGGGACCACAGCGCGGCGGTGTCGCCGTAGACCCGGTTGAGGTCGGTGACCAGCCGGGCGACACCGCGGTGGTCGGGCGCCTCGAGCAGCCACCAGTCCAGCGAGCGCTGCTCGGCCCACTCGGCACCCTGCGCGAACTCCTGCCCCATGAACACCAGTTGCTTGCCCGGGTGCGCCCACATGTAGGCGTAGAGGGTCCGCAGCGTCGCCATCTGCTGCCACCGGTCGCCCGGGATCTTGTTGAGCAGCGAGCCTTTGCCGTGTACGACCTCGTCATGCGACAGCGGTAGCACGAAGTTCTCGCTGTAGGCGTACATCATCGAGAACGTCAGCTCGTTGTGGTGCCATTGCCGGTGCACCGGCTGGTGGCTGATGTAGCTGAGCATGTCGTGCAACCAGCCCATGTCCCACTTGAACCCGAATCCGAGCCCGCCCAGGTGCGTTGGCCGGGTGACGCCCGGCCAGGACGTGGACTCCTCGGCGATCGTCACCGCACCGGGGACAC
Source organism: Actinomycetota bacterium (assembly GCA_030853345.1). Taxonomy (GTDB): domain Bacteria; phylum Actinomycetota; class Actinomycetes; order Mycobacteriales; family Jatrophihabitantaceae; genus QHCC01. Next base: position 24,076 of record JALYVG010000114.1, read on the forward strand.
GCTTGTACACCGTTGCGTTCATCTCCTGCAGGAAGGCGACCGCCTCGAGGTTCTCCCGCCCGCCGTGGATGTTGGGCTCCCACTGGCCCGCCTCGCGCGAGTAGTCGAGGTAGAGCATCGAGGCCACCGCATCGACGCGCAGGCCATCGACATGGAACTCCTCCAGCCAGTAGATCGCGTTCGCGACCAGGAAGTTACGCACCTCGCTTCGGCCGAAGTCGAAGACATAGGTGCCCCAGTCGGGCTGCTCGCCGCGCCGCGGATCGCTGTGCTCGTAGAGCGGCGTGCCGTCGAAGCGGGCCAGCGCCCACGCGTCCTTGGGGAAGTGCGCCGGAACCCAGTCGATGATCACGCCGATGCCAGCCGCGTGCAGCGCGTCGACGAGGAACCGGAAGTCGTCCGGGCCGCCGAACCGCGAGGACGGCGCGTAATAGGACGACACCTGATATCCCCACGAGCCGCCGTAGGGGTGTTCGGCTACGGGCAGGAACTCGACGTGGGTGAAGCCCATGTCGACGACGTGCGCGACGAGCTGCTCGGCCAGGTCCCGGTAGGACAGCCCCGCGCGCCACGAACCGACGTGCACCTCGTAGATCGACATGGGCGCCGCATGCCACGACGTCGCCGCGCGGCGGGACAGCCAGTCGGCATCGCCCCACTCGTAGGTCGAGGTGTGCACGACCGAGGCGGTGGCCGGTGGAACCTCGGTGGCGAAGGCCATCGGGTCGGCCTTGTCGCGCCACTGCCCGTCGGCGCCCAGGATGGAGAACTTGTAGCGGCAGCCCGCGCCGACGTCAGGGACGAACAACTCCCAGACTCCGGAGGAACCCAGCATCCGCATCGGCAGAGACCTGCCTGACCAGTAGTCGAAGTCACCGACGACGCGCACTCCGCGGGCGTTGGGCGCCCACACCGCGAATGAGGTTCCGGTGACCGTGCCTCCCGGCGTGTCGTAGCTACGCACGTGCGCGCCGAGCACCTGCCAGAGGTTCTCGTGGCGGCCCTCACCGATCAGGTGCAGGTCGATCTCGCCGAGCGTCGGCAGCCACCGGTAGGGGTCGTCGACGGTGGAGGTGTTCTCGCCGTATTCCACGACGAGGCGGTAGTCGCTCAGCGCTCCCGGCAGCGCGCCTTCGAAGACGCCGGCGTCGTGGATGCGCTTGAGGTCGACGCGGGTATCGCCGGCGACGGCGGCTACGGCCTGCGCCTCGGGACGCAGCGTGCGGATCACCGTCTTCCCGTCGGCGGTGGGGTGCGCACCGAGGACACCGTGCGGGTTGTGATGGGCGCCGGACACGAGGCGGTCCAGCTCCGGGGCGCTCACTACCGCGGTCATGACGACGTCCTCTCCCCGGCCAGGCGAGCCAGGGACGCCAGCGGGATAGGCAGCCACTCCGGGCGGTTGCGGGCTTCGTACACCGCTTCGTAGACAGCCTTGTCGGCCTCGAACGCATGCAGCAGTTCGACCTGCTCGCGCGGGTCATACCCGGCCGCCGCGGTGTAGCCGTCGCAGAATGCGCCGCGGTTGCGCTTGGTCCATTCGTCGGCGCGGTATGACAATTGGGCGTCGACGCCCGTCTCGATGATCCGGTAGTGACCGGCGTACTCGAACGAACGCAGCATGCCGGCAACGTCGCGTAACGGCGAATCGGCGTCGCGTCGGGCCGTGAGGTCGGCCATCGGCTCACCCTCGAAGTCGATGATGACCCAGCGGCGCACCGTGCGCAGCGCCTGGCCCAGGTGCAGGTCGCCGTGGATGCGCTGCAGCGGCAAGGATCCGTCGATGGAGCTCAACGCGTCGAACGTGGCCCGCAGTCCGTCGGCCAGCGGGGCGAGCTGCGGCACCACACCCACCGCGTGTTCGAGCCGGGCGTGCATCCCGGCGATCCGTGCCGCCAGTTCGTCACCGGCCGCCTCCGTCTCGCCGAACGCGGCCGCGAGATCACGGTGCGTCTGGCCGACCGCTGCACCCAGCCGCTCGGCCTCGCCGGCGAAGTCACCACCGGCCTCGTCCGCGTGCAGGTCGGCCTCGGCCATCAGGTCGCGCACGCTGATCTTGGCCAGTTCCCAACCGTCGGTAGCGGTGGTCAGGTAGTCCTGCAGCATGCCGAGGGCGTACAGGCCGCTCTCGAGCTGGGCTTGGACCGAACCGAGCAGCCGCGCGATGTGAGGTGCGCCGTGCTCGCCCAGTGCTGCGTGGATCTCGATGTCGGGATTGACACCGGGCTGCAAGCGGCGAAATACCTTGAGGATCGCGACATCGCCGTACATCAGTGAGGTGTTGGACTGCTCTCCGGTGAGCACCAGGCTGGGCAGGTTCTGCGGGATGTCGGCGGGGTCGGCGTTGCGGGTGAAGCGCAGCACGCCTTCGCTCGACGCGCCTCTGATGCCGTCCAGCCAGGCCTGGGTGACGTCCTTGTCGTGCAACGCGTCATAGACCCACTGCGGGCCTTCGCCCGCGTCCACGGTGCCCAGCAGCACATGCTCGAGGTGACCGACAGGCGCCTCGCGCAGCACCAGCGGCACCTGGTAGGTCTCGGTGCCGCCGTCGGCGTAGGCCACGTGCGCGACCCAGATCGACACCTCGGGCGAGGTGCCGGCGAATTCGGCGAGCAGTTCCACCTCCACAGTGCCGTCGCGACCCTTACCGGCATACCACCGCTGTGTCGGTAGCCAGCGCTGCACGAGCGGCTGGAGTTGGGCGCGGGCGATCACGCAGCCACCCGGTTAGCGGACTGGTCAGCGGCCGCGGGTTCCACCATCGGCTGGGGCTTGCGGGGGATACGCAGCCAGTAGAAGCCGTGGCCGGCCAGGGTGAGTAGATAGGGCAATTCGCCGATGGCCGGAAAGTGCGAGCCGCCGATCAATTCGATGGGCTGGACGCCCTGCCACCGGCGCAGATCGAGCTCGACCGGCTGGGCGAACCGCGAGAGATTGTTGACACAGAGAACGATGTCGTCACCGAACTCCCGCACAAAACTCAGCACGGAGGGATTGCTACCCCCGATGTCGGTGAATGTACCCAGGCCGAAGGCGGGGTTGGCCTTGCGCAGCTGCACCATCCGGCGCGTCCAGTGCAGCAACGAGGAGGTGTTGCGGGTCTGCGACTCGACGTTGGTGACCTGGTAGCCGTAGATCGAGTCCATGTTCACCGGCAGGTACAACCGGCCGGGATCACACGTGGAGAAGCCGGAGTTGCGGTCCGGTGTCCACTGCATCGGGGTGCGCACGCCGTCGCGATCGCCGAGCCAGATGTTGTCGCCCATACCGATCTCGTCGCCGTAGTACAGGACCGGTGAGCCGGGCAGCGACAGCAGCAGCGCGGTGAACAGCTCGATCTGGTTGACGTCGTTGTCCAACAGCGGGGCCAGCCGGCGACGGATGCCGATGTTGGCTTTCATCCGCGGGTCCTTGGCGTACTCGCCCCACATGTAGTCGCGTTCCTCGTCGGAGACCATCTCGAGGGTCAGCTCGTCGTGGTTGCGCAGGAAGATCCCCCACTGGCAGCGGGCCGGGATCGGCGGGGTCTGCTCCATGATCTCCGAGATCGGGTAACGCGACTCGCGGCGCACGGCCATGTAGATGCGTGGCATGACCGGGAAGTGGAAGGCCATGTGGCACTCGTCACCGCCGCTGGCTGTGTCGCCGAAGTACTCGACCACATCGGCGGGCCACTGGTTGGCCTCGCACAGCAGGATGCGGTCGGGGTAGTCCCGGTCGACCTCCTTGCGCACCCGCTTGAGGAAGTCGTGGGTCTCGGGCAGGTTCTCGCCGTTCGTCCCGTCACGCACGAACAGATAGGGGACGGCGTCGAGGCGGAAGCCGTCGATACCCAGATCAAGCCAGAACCGCAGCGCGTCGATGACCGCCTGCTGCACGCCGGGGGAGTCGAAGTTGAGGTCTGGTTGGTGGCTGAAGAAGCGGTGCCAGAAGTACTGCTTGCGCACCGGGTCGAAGGTCCAGTTCGACGGCTCGGTGTCGACGAAGATGATGCGCGCCGCTGGGTAGCGGGTGTCGTCGTCGTTCCACACGTAGAAGTCGCCGTACGGGCCCTCCGGATCGCTGCGTGAGGCCTGGAACCACGGGTGGGCGTCCGAGGTGTGGTTCATGACGACGTCGATGATCACCCGGATGCCCCGGTTGTGGGCCGCGGTCAGGAAGTGCTTGAAGTCCTCGATGGTGCCGAAGTCCGGCAGGACTCCCGTGAAGTCGGCCACGTCGTAGCCGCCGTCGCGCAGCGGGGACGGGTAGAAGGGCGGCAACCACACACAGTCGATGCCGAGCCACTGCAGGTAGTCCAGTTTCTCGGCCAGCCCGCGCAGGTCTCCGGTGCCGTCGCCGTTGGAGTCGGCGAAACCGCGCACGAGCACCTCGTAGAACACCGCGCGCTTGAACCAGTCCGGATCGCGCGGGATCCCGGCCGCTGGAGCGTCCGGCTCAGACACGTGCGTCACCCGCTATTACTAGCAGGTATTGGGGAGGTCGCCGCCACGGCGTCGTCTCGCCGGCTCACGTCCGCCGGTGCACGGTGAAGATGTGCGCGGCCTGAAAATGCGGGTCCAGCCGGACGTAGTTGCGCTCGCTCCACTGGTATTCGGCACCACTGAGCAGGTCGCGCACTGTGAAGGCGCTGTCCCAGTCGATTCCGAGGGCCGGCCGGTCGAGCACCGTGACTCCCTCGCCGGCCTCGTGGGGGTTGACGGTGCAGACCACGAGCACGGTGTCGCCGGTGGCGGCGTCACGCTTGCTGAACGCGATCAGGTCTTCGCTCTCGACTTGATGGATATGCAGATTGCGTAGCTGGTGCAGCGCGGGATGCTCGCGCCGGATGCGGTTGAGCATCTCGAGGAACGGCGCCAGTGAACGCCCGTCGGCCAGCGCGGCGGCGTAGTCCCGCGGCCGCAACTGGTACTTCTCCGAGTCGAGGTACTCCTCGCTGCCGGGTTTGGCGTTGAGGTGCTCGTAGAGCTCGTAGCCGGAGTAGACACCCCACGTGGGGGAGAGCATCGAGGCCAGCACGGCGCGGATCGCGAACGCGGCCGGCCCGCCGTGCACCAGGTAGTCGTGCAAAATGTCCGGGGTGTTCACGAAGAAGTTCGGCCGCATGTAGTCGGCTGCCGCGACGAGCTCCCGGGCGTAGGTCTCCAGTTCCCGCTTCGTGGTGCGCCAGGTGAAGTACGTGTAGCTCTGGTGGAACCCGACCTTGCCGAGCTCGTGCATCATCGCCGGCCGGGTGAACGCCTCGGCCAGGAATATCACCTCGGGGTGTCTCTTCCTCATCTCGCCGATCAACCACTGCCAGAAGTTCAACGGCTTGGTGTGCGGATTGTCGACGCGGAAGATCGTCACTCCGGCGCCGACCCAGAGCTCGATCAGCCGCAGGCACTCTGCATAGAGCCCGGCCGGGTCGTTGTCGAAGTTGATCGGGTAGATGTCCTGGTACTTCTTGGGCGGGTTCTCGGCATAGGCGATCGTGCCGTCCGGCTTGGTGGTGAACCACTCCGGATGCGACGTCACCCACGGGTGGTCGGGCGCGGCCTGGAGTGCGAAGTCCAACGCCACCTCGAGGCCGAGCTCGCGGGCCCGGCGCACGAATGCGGTGAAGTCGGCCATCGTGCCGAGTTCCGGATGGATGGCGTCGTGCCCGCCGTCGCGGGAACCGATCGCCCAGGGCGAGCCGACGTCCCAGGAGGCAGCGACCAGGGTGTTGTTCGGGCCCTTGCGGTTCACCTCGCCGATCGGGTGGATGGGCGGGAGGTAGACGACGTCGAAGCCGAGTGCGGCGACGTAGTCCAGGTGCTCGGTGGCGTCCTTGAATGTGCCGTGCCGGGCCGGCCGGGCCGGGGTCTGCGGGTCGCCTTCGAGTTCGGCGCCGATCGACCGGGGGAAGAACTCGTACCAGGACCCGAACAGGGCCCGCTCGCGGTCGACCCACAGCGGGTACGCGGGCGACCTGGTCACCAGATCGCGCACCGGGTAGTCGTGTACCAGGTCCTGCAGGACGGTGTCGAGGGCCGGGGCGAGGCGGTGTGCGAGGTCCAGGCTGGTATCGCGCAGCGCCCGGGCGGCCGCGAGCGCGCGCGGCCTCTCGGGCTTGGCCAGCGACTTGATCAGCCTCTCGAACAGGCGCGCGCCGATCTCGAGGTCGTTGGCCAGGTCCTCGCTGCCCTGCCCGGCCTCGACTTTCACGGTGACGGCGTGGTGCCATGTTGCGAACGGGTCACTCCAGGCCTGGACGGTGAACGTCCACTGGCCGGGCCGGTCGGGCACTGCCGTGGCGTGCCAGCGGTCGGTGCCCGCAGCGCCCGGAGTCATCCGCAACGACTGCACGGCGCGACGGTCCGGTCCGCGCAGGACGACGTGCGCGCCGACCGCGTCATGTCCTTCGCGGAATACCACCGCTGAGATCGGCACGGGCTCTCCGACGACGGCGCGCGCCGGGAACTCGGCCGAGACCGTAGAGCCGACGACGGGAGTGATATCAGTGAGCCCGATACGTCCAACCACGCCACACACCGTACCCAGCGGCCCGATCGCGCCAGCCGGGCGGCGACGCGGAGACCTTCGCGCCCGGCGGCGAGAAGGGGCGGGCAGGCACACCGTAAGCCCTTTCAGCATGGTGCTAGCGTCGCGTCCGTGAAGGCTCTTCGGCGGCTCAATGTCCGCGCCGCGTTCCCGGACCGGCTGACCAAACTCGGGGCAATCGTCGAGAACCTGCGGTGGTCCTGGCATCCGGACTCACTGGACCTCTTGGAGTCGGTCGACCCGGCGTTGTGGCGGGCCTGCGGTCACGATCCCGGCCGGATGCTCGGCGAGGTCTCTGCCGAACGCCTCGCGGCCTTAGCCAGGGACCGCAAGTTCCTGCGCCGGCTCGACGACATCTACGACGACCTCACCGATTACCTCACCCAGCCGGGCTGGTACCAGAACCTGCAGCAGGGCGATGCCAGCCTGCCGGCCGCGATCGGGTACTTCTCGCCCGAGTTCGGCATCACCGAGGTGCTGCCGCAGTACTCCGGCGGCCTCGGCATCCTGGCCGGCGATCATCTCAAGGCGGCCAGCGATCTCGCTGTGCCGATCATCGGCGTCGGTCTGCTGTACCGCGCCGGCTACTTTCGCCAATCCCTGTCGCGCGACGGCTGGCAGTTGGAGCACTACCCGTCGCTGGACCCGCAGGGCCTGCCGATCCGGGTCCTGCAGGACGGCGACGGCGCGCCAGTGCGGATCGCCCTGGCGCTGCCCGAAGGGCGCACGCTCTTCGCCCAGGTCTGGGTGGCGCAGATCGGCCGGGTGCCGCTGCTGCTGCTCGACAGCGACATCGAGGAGAACGACGCTGCGGCACGCCAGGTCACCGACCGGCTCTACGGCGGCGAGCGGGAGCACCGCCTCCACCAGGAGTTGCTGCTCGGCATCGGCGGCGTGCGCGCGATCCGGGCCTACTGCGCGGCCACCGGCACACCTGCTCCGGAGGTCTTCCACACCAACGAGGGCCACGCCGGTTTCCTCGGCGTCGAGCGGATCCGGGAACTCGTCGACGGCTACCAGTTGTCCTTCGACGAGGCGCTGCAGGCGGTGCGCGCCGGCACGGTGTTCACGACGCACACGCCGGTGCCCGCGGGCATCGACCGGTTCCCGCGCGATCTGGTCGCGGCGCATCTCGGCGGCACGGCGGGCGTTCCGGTCGAGCGCATCCTCGCCCTGGGCGCCGAGGAGGATCCTGCGATCTTCAACATGGCGCACATGGGCCTGCGCATCGGCCAGCGAGCCAATGGGGTCTCCCTGCTGCACGGCGCGGTCAGCCGCGAGATGTTCGCCGGGCTGTGGCCTGGATTCGACACGAGCGAGGTCCCGATCGGGTCGGTCACCAACGGGGTGCACGCGCCGACCTGGATGAGCCGTGACATCCTCGAGATCGCCGAGCGCGAGATCGGGCCGTCGGTCCTCGACGAGGGCTCCGGCTGGGACGCATTCGACAAGGTCGATGACGGCGAGCTGTGGCGGGTGCGCGGGGAGTTGCGCGAGCGTCTGGTCGGTGAGATCCGCCGCCGGATCAAGCAATCGGCGCTGCAGCGCGGGATGAGCGAGGCCGAGCTGGGTTGGACGTCGTCAGCCTTCGACCCGGACGTGCTCACGATGGGTTTCGCCCGGCGGGTCCCGTCCTACAAGCGGTTGACGTTGATGCTGCGCGACGAGGACCGGCTGCGGGCGCTGCTGCTGGATCCGGACCGCCCGGTGCAGATCGTCATCGCCGGCAAGAGTCATCCGGCCGACGACGGCGGCAAGCAGCTGATCGCGCAGATGGTGAAATTCTCCGACGACCCCGCCGTCCGGCATCGGATCACATTCCTGCCTGACTACGACATCGGGATGGCGCGTTACCTGTACTGGGGCGTCGACGTGTGGCTGAACAATCCACTGCGTCCGCTCGAGGCGTGCGGGACGTCTGGGATGAAGGCCGCATTGAACGGGGCACTGAACCTGTCCATTCTCGACGGCTGGTGGGATGAGTGGTTCGACGGCGAGAACGGCTGGGCGATCCCGTCGGCCGACGGCGTCGCCGACGCGGACCGGCGCGATGACCTCGAGGCGAACGCGCTCTATGACCTGGTCGAATCGCATGTGGCGCCGCGCTTCTACGACCGCGACAAGAGCGGCGTGCCGACGCGATGGGTGCAGATGGTGCGTCACACGCTCACGTCGCTGGGTCCGAAGGTGCTCGCCTCGCGGATGGTCAGCGACTACGTTCGCAACCTCTACGCGCCCGCCGCAACGTCGGCCGCCCGGATGGCGGCCGATGACTTCGCGGCCGCCCGGTCGCTGGCCACGTGGTGCACCGGCGTCCTGGCCGCGTGGCCGGGTGTCGCTGTGCTGCACGTCGATTCGCAGCTTGCCGGCGAGTCAGAGCTCGGCGGGGTCCTCACCCTGCGCGCCGAGGTGGCCCTCAACGGACTTTCTCCTGACGACGTGTGCGTCGAGGCGGTCTACGGCGCGGTGGACGCCGAGGACCGGCTGACCGACGTGGACGCGGTCGGGCTGAAAGCGGTCCAGGCCACGGACGGGACGAGCCGGTTCGAGGGCGACGTCCCGTTGGAGCGCACCGGCCCGTTCGGCTACACCGTCCGGGTGCTGCCCAAGAACCACCTGCTCGCGGCGCCGTCTGAACTGGGCGTCATCGCCTCAGCCTGAGCACCGGCGATCGTGGGTCGCTCACCCGCTACCGAAAGCTGTCCGAACCGCAATCGAGGACGGAGATCAGCCTCAGGTCCTCGTCCAGCACGATCAGATCGGCGTCGCGGCCCGCCGCGATAGAGCCACACCGGTCGCTGATGCCGAGCACCCGCGCGGGGTTGCCTGACGCGGCGGCCGACGCGGCCTGGACGGTCAGGCCGCTGTCCAGGACGGCTCTGCGCACCGCTTGGTCCATCGTCAGCAGGCTGCCCGCCAGCACGCCGGTGCTCGCCAGCCGCGCCTGCCCGCCGCGAACCTGCACCTGCTGCTCACCCAGGACGTAGTCGCCGTCGCCGGCCCCCGCGGCATTCATCGCGTCGGTGATCAGGACGAGCCGGCCGGGCATCTGCGCCACCACGGTGGTTACGGCCGGGTGGACGTGCGCGCCGTCGTTGATCACCTCGCAGGCGATCCCGGCCGCGAGCGCCGCGCCGGCTGCGCCCGGTGCACGGTGGTTCATCGGCGCCATCGCATTGCACAGGTGCGTGGCCAGCGTTGCGCCCGCGTCGATGGCGGCCCAGGTTTGGGCGTAGGTGGCATCGGTGTGGCCGATCGCGGCCACGGCCCCGGCGGCGCGGATGTCGGAGATCAGCCCGAGCGCGCCGGGTACCTCGGGTGCGACGGTGACGCTGCGCAGGGTGCCGCGCGCGGCCGAAACCAACGCCGCGAAGGCGGCCCGGTCGGGCAGCAACAGATGCTGCGGGTTGTGCGCACCGCATCGGGCGTGCGACAGGAACGGCCCTTCAAGATGTGCGCCGAGCACGTGACCCGCCGCGGACGGGCCGGCCTCGACGAGATCGGCGATCCAGCCCAGCGCGCGGCTCAGGTCCTGGATCGGGGCAGTGACCAGTGACACGAGGGTGCGCGTGGTGCCTCGGGAGCGGTGGAACGCGACCGCGCCGGCCAGCTGCTCCGGCGAGGCCTGCGCGTTGTGCCCGCCGCCGCCATGCACGTGCAGGTCGATGAAGCCGGGCAGCAGCCACGCTCCGCCCAGGTCGACACGCTGTCCGCGGGGCACGACGCCGGTCCCCACCTCGGCAATACGTCCGCCGGCGACCGCCACCCAGCCCTCGTGCAGGACGCCGGCAGGCGTCACGACCCGCGCGTTCACCAGGACGGTCATTGTCGCCACCACCTTGGTTGATCAGCTGTGCGTTGTCGTCGATATGCCGTCACAACTCGTAGACGATCAAGGTTCACAGGCACCGTTCTCATTGCAACGTCGCGATGAGAGTGACTCGGTCGCCGCGATACCGACTGCTCACCCATGCGACCGAAGCCCTGCGGGCGCACCAGCCGACCCTCGGCCGTTTCACCGTCTCGTGCTTCGGCTCGCGGACGTCGGCGCGTCGGGACTGGACACCGCTGGCTCCCGTCCATCGAACCGGTCGGTACGTTGTCCACACCAATGAACACGGGCCATGCAGCGTTCATGGTGGTCCGGTCCATTCTGCCGGGAGGTCACCTGCATGACCATGCGGACCGCGCTGTGGGCCGGTGCCGTGTCGGCCGTGCTCAGCGGCGCCCCGTCGACGGCGTGGGCGTTGGCCAGCGGTGCTGACCCGCTCGCACCGTCGCTGGCCGCCGGGTCGATGCTGCTGCCGCGGGCGACGAGCCGCCCGCGCCTGCTGATCGCCGCGACCGGTATGCACGTCGCGCTGTCCCTGGGCTGGGCCCAGGCGCTGGCCGTGCTGCCGGGATCCCGACGGCGGAGCGTGGTCGGCGGGGTGCTCTGGGGAGCCGCCGCAGGAGTGGGCATCGCGGCGCTGGACCTCGGCCTGGTTCACCTGTCTGGCTCGGCGCGCTTCATTGCAGTCCGGGGCCTGCCGGTCCTGCCGCAGGTGGCCGATCACCTGGCCTACGGCGCCATCGTCGGCGCCCTGCTCGAGCGGCCCGGCTGTCCGTCTCGACGGGCAACCGCGCTACCGGGCCGTCGTCGCTCCGAGTAGCGCGGTCAGCCGCGACAGCGCGGTGGCCAGCACGCTGCTCACCTCGCGGTTGGACAGCGACAGCCGCTCGGCGATGCGCGGATGCGACAGGTGCTCGAAGTAGGCCAGCCTCAGGACGCTACGTTCGGCGGCGGGAAGCTCGTCGATAGCCCGGACAACCTCGAGGGCCCAGGTGGCGCGATCGGCGTCCTGACCCACGAGGTCGGCCTCATCTCAGTTGCGCGTGTGGGCAGTTACCCAGAACAAGTGCCCGCCGACGCATTTTACACCGACTTCATATCACCGAGACGGTGCCGCGCCAAGGCCACGGGTGGACTCAGCCCCGTTCTACCCGTAATAGCATCGTCGTACGCGTGCCGATGGGCAGCTGCGCGCCGGCGGCAGGGGCCGGCCGGCTCGGCTCCGGGATACCGCCCACGCACCCGGTGTCGATGACCACGTCGTATGCAGCGGCCCAGGGCGGCCCGGGTAGTTGGAAGGCCCCGGGGCGCTCACCCGCGTGCAGCACCAGCAGGTAGGAGTCGTCGACGATGACCTGACCGCGGGCGCCGCGATGGCGCAGGCCCCGGCCGTCGAGGTACATCCCGAGCGAGCGCAGCCCGCCATCGAACCAGTCCTCGGGCGAGAGTTCGCGCCCGGCCGGGTGGAACCACGCCAGGTCCTTGCAGCCTTCGTCCCCGGCCACCGCGCGCCCCTCGAAGAACGCCGGCTGCCGGAGCACGGGTGCAGAGCGGCGCAGTGCGAGCAGCCGGCGCACCAGCGTGAGCATGTCGTCGGTCTCGGGCGACGAAGTCCAGTCCAACCACGACACCGGGTTGTCCTGGCAGTAGGCGTTGTTGTTGCCCCCCTGCGTGCGCCAGCGCTCGTCACCGGCCACGAGCATCGGGGCTCCGGTCGAGAGCAGCAGCGTCGTCAACAGGTTGCGTGCCTGGCGCAGTCGCAGGCTCGTCACCTCGGGTCCTGCGGGATCACCTTCTGCGCCGCCGTTGGTCGAGCGGTTGTCGTCGGTACCGTCGCGGTTTCCCTCACCGTTGGCGTCATTGTGCTTGTGCTCGTAGGACACCAGGTCGCGCATCGTGAACCCGTCGTGCGCCGTGACGAAGTTGATCGATGCGATCGGCAGCCGGCCGTCGTCGCCGTAGAGGTCCGACGAGCCGCTGAGCCGGTAGGCCAGGTCACGTACCCCGTCGGCCGCTGAGGACCAGAACGAGCGCACCGTGTCGCGGTACTTGCCGTTCCACTCCGTCCACAGCGGCGGAAACTCGCCGACCTGGTAGCCGCCGTCGCCGACATCCCATGGTTCGGCGATCAGTTTCACTTGGGAGATAACGGGATCCTGGTGGATCGTGTCGAAGAAGGACGACAGTTTGTCGACCGCGTGCAGCGAGCGGGCCAGCGCAGAGGCCAGGTCGAAGCGGAACCCGTCGACGTGCATCTCGGTGATCCAGTACCGCAGCGAATCGGTGATGAGCTGCAGCGGGAACGGCCGCCGCGGGTCGAACGTGTTGCCGCACCCGGTGTAGTCGGCGTACCTCGACGGGTCTCCGTCGGCCAGGCGATAGTAGGAGCCGTTGTCGATGCCGCGGAAGCTCAGCATCGGCCCGTCCGGCTCCCCCTCGGCCGTGTGGTTGTAGACGACGTCGAGGATGACCTCGATCCCGGCTACGTGCAGCGCGCGCACCATCGCCTTGAACTCGCGTACTGCGCCACCGCCGTCGGTTCCCGGCTCGGACGAGTAGGCACCGTGCGGGGCGAAGAACCCCACCGAGTTGTAGCCCCAGTAATTCGGCATGCCGCGCCTCTGTAGCGCCGGCTCGGTGACGAAGTGGTGGATCGGCATCAACTCGACGGCGGTGATGCCGAGCCGGTGCAGGTAGTCGACCGCGGCGGGATGGGCCAGGCCCGCGTAGGTCCCGCGCAGCTCCGGGGGAATGTCCGGGTGCTGCATGGTGAAACCGCGCAGATGGACCTCGTAGATGACAGTGTCGTCCCACGGCACGTGCGGCCGGTGGTCATCGCCCCACGGAAAACCGTCGTGCACGAGCACCGACAGGGGGACGTAGGGCGCGGAGTCCTGGGCGTTGGTGGCATAGACCGCGGGGTGGTCGATGAACTCGCCCTCGAGGGCCCGGGCGTACGGGTCGACGAGCAGCTTGGCCGGGTTGTGGAACAGCCCCTGGGCGCGATCGTGTGGGCCGTCGACCCGGAACCCGTAGCGCTGCCCGGGGCCGACACCGGGCAGGTAGCCGTGCCACACGTGGTAGGTCGTTTCTTCCAGCGGGACCTGTCTCTCGTGACCTCCGTCGAACAGGCAGACGGTGACCCCGGTTGCGGTTGTCGACCACAGGGCGAAGTTCGCCCCCTCGCCGTCCCAACTCGCCCCGAGCGGGAAGGGCCGTCCCGGCCAGGCCCGGTCAGGGGGCATGGCCTCCGGGGCGGTGGCTCTCGCGGGCAGCATCGAGGGCGACTGTAGCCAACCGGCAGTCGCCGGCCGCGCCCACGGCGGCGGCTGGGCCGGCCGCGGCTCTCAGCCAGGGCAGCGGTGATTCACAGCTGGCGTCGCGGCGCCGGGCGTTACCTGGAGAGGTGCCGCCCCCGAATGCCGGGCCGGCCGACGGAGGTGGACCACGATGTACCAGCAGCCAGACCCGTACCCGTTCGCTGCGCCGCTCGCACCTGCGCCGCTCGCGCCACGCCGGCGCCGGACAGGTCTGGCCGTCGGGGCCACGGCGCTGGCCGCCGCGGCCGCCATCGTTGCGGTGGGTGTGTCCGGCGGCCACGCGCAGGTGGTCAACGGCCAGGGTAGGACGGTGCAGACCGGGCCTGCGATGGACCGACAGGGCGGCCGCAACCAGGTTCCGAACGGGTCCAACTCCACGCCGGGCCGGTCCAGCCCAGCGGCCGGCACTGCCTCGGCCGCACAGCAGATCGGCGTCGTCGACATCAACACGGTGCTGCAGTACCGAGGCGCGCGGGCAGCCGGAACCGGGATGGTGCTCACCTCGAGCGGCGAGATTCTCACCAACAACCACGTCGTCGAGGGCGCGACCAGCATCTCGGTGCAGGTCGTGACGACAGGCCGGACCTATAAGGCCACCGTCGTCGGCACCGCCCCGACCAAGGACGTCGCCGTATTGCAACTCCAGAACGCCTCCGGACTGCAGGTCGCGAACCTGGGCAGCTCGACTGGCCTGCAGGTGGGTGCCGCGGTCACCGGGGTCGGCAACGCCGGTGGTGCAGGCGGGACGCCGTCCGCGGCGGCGGGCACGATCATCGCGCTGGATCAGGCGCTGACGGCGAGTGACGAGAACGGCCAGAACGCCGAGCGGCTCACCGGGATGATCGAGACCGACGCTCAGATCCAGGCCGGCGACTCGGGTGGGCCGCTGTTCGACTCCGCGAACGAGGTGATCGGCATGGACACCGCCGCGTCGTCGCGCGCCGTCGGCACGCCTGTCGGGTTTGCCATCCCGATCGGCACAGCGACCGCGGTCGCGGACCAGATCGAGGCCGGTCATGCGTCGGCCACGATCCACATCGGTTACCCCGGATTCCTCGGCGTGTCGATCGCGGACAGTTCTACCGGGTCAGGGGCCCTCGTGCAGTCCGTGGTGGCCACCGGGCCGGCGGCCAAGGCCGGGATCGGCGCGGGTGACGTCATCACCTCGATCGGCGGCACAGCGACCGGGTCGAGCACCGCCCTCCGGGCCGCCGTCGGTGCCCATCGACCGGGCCAGAGCGTCGCGGTCACCTGGCTGGACTCGTCCGGTCAGACCCACCATGCATCCGTCACCCTGATCGCCGGGCCGGCTGACTGAGCCCAGCCTGCGGTCCCTGGCGGGTCCGGTGCGCTTTGATTGGGGATGTGCCCGAAGTCAACCCCGACGCGGTGCTGCAGTTCGTCGACGTGACGATCCGGCGGGGCCCGAAGAAGCTGCTCGATCGGGTGAGCTGGACGGTCGAGGAGGACGAGCGCTGGGCCGTGCTCGGCCCGAACGGCGCAGGCAAGACGACGCTGCTCCAGGTGGCGGCGGCCATCCTGCACCCGACCGAGGGGGCCGCCTACGTCTTCGGTGAGCGGCTCGGTGCCGTCGACGTGTTCGAGTTGCGGCCGCGGATCGGGCTGGCCAGCGCGTCGGTGGCCCAGCGCATCCCGAACGGTGAACGCGTCCTTGACGTCGTGGTCAGCGCCAGCTACGCCGTGCTGGGCCGGTGG
Source organism: Actinomycetota bacterium (assembly GCA_030853345.1). GTDB lineage: Bacteria > Actinomycetota > Actinomycetes > Mycobacteriales > Jatrophihabitantaceae > QHCC01. Next base: position 39,469 of record JALYVG010000114.1, read on the forward strand.
CGCGAGGCCTACGGCCGGGCTGACATGCGACGGGCCGTCCGGCTGCTCGAGCGGGTGGGGGTCGGTGGCCTGGGTGAGCGCACCTTCGGGACCCTGAGCGAGGGGGAACGCCAGCGGGTACAGATCGCCCGCGCGCTGATGACCGACCCCGAACTGCTGCTGCTCGACGAACCGGCCGCGGGCATGGACCTCGGCGGCCGCGAGGACCTGCTGCGTCGGTTGACCCGCTTCGCGGAGGACCCGGACGCGCCGGCGTCTGTGCTCGTCACGCACCACGTCGAGGAGCTGCCGCCTGGGATCTCGCACGTCCTGCTGCTTCGCGACGGTGCGGTGGTGGCCTCCGGGTTGGTTCGAGACGTGCTCACCGACGTGCACCTGTCGGCCACGTTCGGCTTGGCGCTCGGTGTAGAGCGACGCCGCGGCCGGTGGTACGCGCGAGCCCTCTGATCAGCCGGTGACTGCCGTGCCACCCGTGGGTGCAACGTTCACCGCCTGCGGCACACGAGGCGGCCAGGCGTGACACTAGGCTCGCGGACGGCGTATTCACCGACGATGGGGTTATCGATGGCTGAGCTGGTGCAGGTCGATATCGGCGACGGATCGGCTGGCTCGCCGCTCGGGGTCGCGACGATCCGGCTCACCCGTCCGCCGATGAATGCCCTCAACACCGCGATGCAGGAGGAGTTGCGCGGAGCCGCGGAGCAGCTGCGCTCCGACGACTCGGTGCGTGCCGTGGTCCTGTACGGCGGGGAGAAGGTCTTCGCCGCCGGAGCCGACGTCAAGGAGTTCGCCGGGCAGGACCATGCGCTGATGATGCGCGACGCCGGCCGGCTCTCGTCCTCGCTGACGGCGCTGGCCGAACTGCCCAAGCCGGTGATCGCGGCTGTCACCGGCTACGCCCTCGGCGGTGGCTGCGAGCTGGCGCTGACCGCCGACTTGCGAGTCAGCGCCGACGACGCCCGGTGGGGCCAGCCCGAGATCCTGCTCGGCATCATTCCCGGCGCCGGCGGGACCCAACGGCTGCCGCGGCTGATCGGCCCGGCCAAAGCGAAGGATCTGATCTACAGCGGGCGCTTCGTCGAGGCCGACGAGGCGCTGGCCATCGGCCTGGTCGACGTCGTTGTCCCGGCGGCCGAGGTCTACTCGACCGCACTGGCCCTGGCGGCCAGGTTCGCGAAGGGCCCGGCCCTCGCCCTGGCCACGGCCAAGGCAGCGATCGACGGCGGACTGGACGGTGATCTGCGTACGGGGCTGCGCCTGGAGTCACACCTGTTCGCATCGCTGTTCGCCACCGAGGACCGCACTATCGGAATGACGTCGTTCATCGAAGCCGGCCCGGGCAAGGCACACTTCACCGGAGCACCGAACCAGTGAGCGCAACAGCGCAGGAGGTGGCGGCGGCGTGGGACGACCCGAAGCTGGCCAACGTCCTCTATCACGACTGGGAGGCGGGCACCTACGACGAGAAGTGGTCGATCTCGTTCGACCAGCGTTGTATTGACTACGCCCGCGACCGCTTCGAGCATGTCGCCGGCCGTGCGGGGTGGCCCTACCCGACTGCGCTGGAGCTCGGCTGCGGCACCGGTTTCTTCACGCTGAACCTCAAACTGGCCGGTGTGCTGAGGGAGGGCCACGTCACCGACCTGAGCCCTGGCATGGTCGAGGTGGCGCAGCGCAATGCGCGCTCACTCGGCTTCGAGGTGGCCGGCCGGGTCGCGGATGCCGAACGTCTGCCCTATGCCGACAACAGTTTCGACCTCGTCGTCGGGCACGCTGTCCTGCACCACATCCCCGACGTCGAACTGGCCCTGCGCGAAGTGCTGCGGGTCCTCAAGCCCGGCGGCCGGTTCGTCTTCGCCGGTGAGCCCACCCGCCATGGCGACGTCATCGCGCGGCGGCTGTCGCGGCTGACCTGGTGGGCGGCCACCAGGGTCACCCGGCTGCCCGCGCTGGCGTCGTGGCGACGCCCGCAGGAGGAGCTGGACGAGTCGTCGCGCG
>JALYVG010000122.1 GCA_030853345.1 Actinomycetota bacterium
CCGGTGCCGCTGCCGACGGAGAAGAACATCTACTGCGTCATCCGCTCACCGCACAAGTACAAGGACAGCCGCGAGCACTTCGAGATGCGCACCCACAAGCGGCTCATCGACATCCTCGACCCGACACCGAAGACAGTCGACGCGCTCATGCGCATCGACCTACCAGCCAGCGTCGACGTGAACATCCAGTGATGGTTACGAGCCGGCAGGCCAGGCTCTGTCACCAAACCGTCGACGTCAACATTCAGTAGCAGCGGAGATCTGAAACCAATGGCTAACGAAAGCCGGACGACTAGCAGCGGAATCCTGGGCGAGAAGCTCGGCATGACCCAGGTCTTCGACGCGAACAACCGGATAGTGCCGGTGACCGTGATCAAGGCCGGGCCGTGCGTGGTCACCCAGATCCGGACCAACGAGAAGGATGGCTACACGGCTGTCCAGCTCGCTTATGGTCAGATCGACCCGCGCAAAGTCACCAAGCCGGTGGCCGGGCACTTCAAAGCCGCCGAGGTCACCCCGCGACGCCACCTCGTCGAGGTGCGCACCGACTCGATCGAGGGTTACACCGTCGGGCAGGAACTGGGCGTCGACGTGTTCGTCGACGGCGCCTCAGTCGACGTCACCGGCACCACCAAGGGCAAGGGCACCGCGGGCGTCATGAAGCGCCACGGTTTCCACGGCCTCGGCGCCGGTCACGGCACCCAGCGCAAGCACCGTTCGCCCGGTTCGATCGGTGCGTGCGCCACGCCGGGTCGGGTGTTCAAGGGCATGAAGATGGCCGGCCGGATGGGCCACGAGCGCCAGACCACGCAGAGCCTGACCGTGCACAAGGTCGACGCCGAGCGCGGCCTGCTGCTCATCAAGGGTGCTATCCCCGGACCCAAGGGCGGCCTCGTCATCGTGCGCGCTGCGGCGAAGGGAGCCTGACCATGACGTTGTCACTCACTGTGCAGAGCCCGGCTGACGCCAAGTCGGCCAAGACGAAGGGCGGCAAGGTCGAACTGCCTGCCGACGTCTTCGACGTCCCCACCAACGTCTCGCTGATCCACCAAGTCGTCGTTGCCCAGCTCGCTGCCGCTCGCCAAGGCACGTCGTCGACCAAGCGTCGCGGGGAGGTGCGCGGCGGCGGCCGTAAGCCGTACCGCCAGAAGGGCACCGGCCGCGCCCGCCAGGGCTCGACCCGTGCCCCGCAGTTCGTCGGCGGTGGCGTGGTCCATGGCCCCAAGCCGCGCAGCTACGACCAGCGCACGCCCAAGAAGATGAAGGTCGCCGCCCTGCGCGGTGCCCTGTCCGACCGGGCCCGCAACGACCGGCTGTTCGTCGTGTCCTCGCTGGTCACCGGCGACGCGCCCTCCACCAAGGGGGCCGCCGCGACGCTGGCCAAGGTCAGCACCGCCCGCAACGTGCTGGTCGTGGCCGAGCGCAGCGACGAGCTCACCTGGAAGAGCCTGCGCAACGTCGGCACCGTGCACCTGCTCGAGCCGAGCCAGCTCAACACCTACGACGTGTTGATCAGTGACGAGATCGTCTTCACCAAGGACGCGCTCGACGCTTTCCTGGCCGGCCCGGTCAAGGGCCGCTCTGCCAAGGCACTGGCAACCAGCGACGAGAGCGACGCGCTGGTCGAGGCCGACGTCCTCACCGAGGCCGATGCGGCCGACGAGCCTGCGCAGGCACCGGCCACGCTGACCAAGAAGCCGGTCAAGGCCAAGGCGGATGCTGTCGTGGCCGAGCCTGAAGCCGATGAGGCCGACGACTACGGACCCGACGCGCACCTGCCTCTCGAGGACGGCTCCGAGCCCGATGGCTACCCGATCAAGGGCAACGCGAGCTCGAAGCTCTACCACGTTCCCGGCAGCGCGTTCTACAACCGCACGGACCCTGAGGTCTGGTTCCGGACCGTCGAGGCCGCCGAAGCCGCGGGCTTCGAACTGCCCCCGTCGCAGCGCGGTAAGGAAGAGGACAACTGATGTTTGACGACCCTCGCGACGTCTTGCTCGCTCCGGTGATCTCGGAGAAGAGCTATGGCCTGCTGGACGAGAACAAGTACACGTTCGACGTCCACCCGCTGGCCAACAAGACCCAGATCAAGATCGCGGTTGAGAAGGTCTTCAACGTCAAAGTGACCGACGTGAACACGCTCAACCGGCAGGGTAAGCGCAAGCGGACCCGATCCGGCTTCGGCCGGCGCAAGAGCATCAAGCGCGCCGTGGTGACGCTCCGTGAGGGCGACCGGATCGACGTATTCGGCCAGATTGGTACCTGATTATGACAACCGGAGTAAACGCTCATAGCCGCTTCGCTGGCCATGTCCTGAACGGGAGCACGGTCTGATGGCTATTCGTAAGTACAAGCCGACCACCCCGGGCCGTCGTGGCTCCTCGGTGGCGGACTTCGCCGAGATCACCCGGACGACCCCCGAGAAGTCGTTGGTCCGCCCGTTGCACGGCAAGGGTGGCCGCAACAACTCCGGCAAGATCATGACCCGGCACCAGGGTGGTGGGCACAAGCGGGCCTACCGGGTTATCGACTTCCGTCGGCACGACAAGGACGGCGTCCCGGCGAAGGTCGCCCACATCGAGTACGACCCGAACCGCACCGCGCGCATCGCGCTGCTGCACTACGCCGACGGCGAGAAGCGCTACATCATCGCGCCGAAGCTGCTCAAGCAGGGCGACCGCATCGAGAACGGCCCGAGTGCCGACATCAAGCCGGGCAACTCGCTCCCGCTGCGCAACGTGCCGGTCGGTACGACGGTGCACGCCATCGAACTGCGTCCGGGCGGCGGAGCCAAGATCGCCCGCTCGGCCGGGACCAGCGTCCAACTCGTCGCCAAGGACGGCCCGTACGCACAGCTGCGCATGCCCTCCGGCGAGATCCGCAACGTCGACCTGCGCTGCCGCGCCACGGTGGGCGAGGTGGGCAACGCCGAGCAGTCCAACATCAACTGGGGCAAGGCCGGCCGGATGCGCTGGAAGGGCAAGCGCCCGACCGTGCGTGGCGTGGCGATGAACCCGGTCGACCACCCGCACGGTGGTGGCGAGGGCAAGACGTCCGGTGGCCGGCACCCGGTGAACCCGGGCGGCAAGCCCGAGGGCCGTACCCGCCGCCACAAGCCGAGCGACGCCATGATCGTCCGCCGCCGACGTACGAACAAGAAGAGGTAGAAACCCATGCCAAGGAGCCTGAAGAAGGGCCCGTTCGTCGACGATCACCTGCTCAAGAAGGTCGACGTCCAGAACGACAAGGGCACCAAGAACGTGATCAAGACCTGGTCGCGGCGCTCGACGATCATCCCCGACATGCTCGGGCACACGATCGCGGTGCACGACGGGCGCAAGCATGTCCCGGTGTTCGTCACCGAGGGCATGGTCGGGCACAAGCTCGGCGAGTTCGCCCCGACCCGCACGTTCAAGGGTCACATCCGGGACGACCGACGCGCCCGGCGCGGCTGACAGGAAGACGGACATGACAACGAGTGACGCTTGCGGAGCGAGAAATGACTAGGCCCGATATCAGTGAGGTTCGCACCGCGTTCGCGCGGGCGACCCACGTCCGCGTGACGCCGATGAAGGCGCGCCGCGTCATCGACCTGATCCGCGACATGCCCGCGCAGCAGGCACTGTCGGTGCTGAAGTTCGCGCCGCAGGCGGCCAGCGAGCCGGTCGCCAAGGTGCTGGCCA
>JALYVG010000128.1 GCA_030853345.1 Actinomycetota bacterium
CCAGCGTAATGGCGTCGGCCTCATCGGCCAGCTCGCGGGCCAGCACGAGGTCATCGGCGTACATCGAGGGTGGCACGTCCGCAGGCTACCGTCGAGCCGTGCACACCCAGCGAGTGCCGGCCGCCTCTGCGCGCGGCGGTATCCCGGCCTTCGAGGTCATGCGGGTCATCGATGCGGTGGTGGCCCGGCAGGCCCTCGGGTTGCCGGTGTTCGACCTGTCCGCGGGCCAGCCCTCCACGCCCGCACCAGCCGCCGTCCGGGCAGCGGCTACGCGGGCGATCGACGGCGATCGCCTCGGCTACACCAACGCGCTGGGCATCCCGGCACTGCGCGCAGCCATCGCCCGCCATTACCGGCACACCGACTCCCTCGAAGTGGCGGCGGGTTCGGTGGCGGTGACCACCGGCTCGTCCGGCGGATTCCTGCTCGCGTTCCTAGCGGCGTTCGACCCGGGCGACACCGTGGCCATGGCCCGGCCGGGATATCCCGCCTACCGCAACATGCTGGCCGCGCTCGGCTGCACCGTCCTGGAACTGCCGTGCGGGCCCGAGACGCGTTTCCAGCCGACGGTGGCGCAACTGGACGGGTTGGCCGCCGTGCCGCAGGGCGTCGTGCTGGCCAGCCCGGCGAACCCGACCGGGACGATGCTGGCGCCCGTCGACCTGGCGGCGATCGCGACCTGGTGCGACCGCAACGGCGTCCGCCTGGTCAGCGACGAGATCTATCACGGCATCAGCTACGGCGAGCCCGCAGTCAGCGCGTGGCGGTTCAGCCGCAGCGCGGTCGTCGTCAATTCCTTCTCGAAATATTTCTCGATGACGGGCTGGCGGGCGGGCTGGTTGCTGGTGCCCGACGAATTGCTCGATTCCGTCGACCGGTTGGCGGGCAACTTCACGATCTGTCCGCCGGCGCTGTCCCAGGCTGCGGCGGTGGCGGCATTCGGGGCCTACGACGAGCTGGACGCTAATGTCGCACGCTACAAGCACAATCGCGACCTGCTGCTGCGGCGGCTGCCCGCGATCGGCCTGGACCGACTGGCGCCCGCTGACGGTGCCTTCTACATCTATGCAGACGTCTCGCGGTGGACCCAGGACTCCCTCGGCTTCGCGGCCCGCCTGCTCGCCGATACCGGAGTGGCCGTGGCCCCCGGTGTGGACTTCGACCCGGTGCAGGGCGGGCATTTCATCCGGATGTGCTTCGCCGGCGACACGGCCGAGATCGACCGCGCCGTCGACCTGCTGGGCGCCTGGCTGCCCCAGCAGGGAAGCTGATCACCCCGGCTCAGCGGGGCGGGCCGTCCTGGGCCTCGACTGATTCGAGGATCTCGACGTCGTCGCCGACGGTGATGCTCGCGCCGGGGGTGTCCGGGATGATGTTCATCGCAAACCAGGTCGTGCCGTCCCACCGGCGGTGCCGGGCGAGCGTGGCGATCGGCTCCTTGCCCGTCGCGGCGGTCTGCGGGTGGACCAGAGTCAGCACACAGCGGTCGCAGCCCTTCACGACGCGAAACTCAGCCGCGCCGATGCGCACCCGCCGCCAGCCGTCCTCGGCCCACGCCGGGGCCCCACGCACGACCACGTTCGGCCGGAACCGGGTCATCGGCAACGGACCTTCGTGCGCGTGGGGTCCCGCCGCGATCAGGTCGTTCACAGCGCTCAGCGATTCCTCGGTGGCCAGCGACAGCGGGTAGGCGTCGGCCAAGGACACTCGGTCGGACGCCGCGCTGAAGGCCGGGTTGGGCGCCCGGCGGGTCGGGTCGTCGAGGTAGACCAGGCGCACCGGCTCGCCCACGATCTTGCTGAACCAGTCGTGCCCGGAGTCGGCCATGGCCGCCCGAACCGGGCGGCCATGCACGGTGACGTCGACGAGGTCGCGGCCGTCGGGGACTGGAACCACCACGTCGTCCAGATCAGGGCTGGCCAGCCGCAGCCCGGACCCGGTGAGTTCGGGGCGCACGAGCACGAGCTGCGGCCGTTCCCGCGCGGTCACCGTCTCGCCATCGCCGTCGACGATCATCCAGCGCCGGTCACCGGCCAAGCCCCACGGTTCGACGGTGGCCGTGGTCAGGGCCTGCCCGCGGCAGGACTTGACGGGGTACCGGTTGATCGCGGTGAGGATGAGCGCCACACCGCCACGCTAAACCAGTGGCGTCCGGACACTGTGCGAACGTGACACCGTGACTCCACGCGAACACTGGCTGGCCACGACCTGGCCGTTCGTCCGGTCCCAACTGCCGAACCCCCCAGCGACAGTGCTGGAGATCGGCTGCGGCTCAGCCGGCGGGTTCGTGCCGGATCTGGTCCGCGCCGGATACCGCGCTACAGGCATCGACCCGGAGGCACCGGACGGGCCGAACTATCACCGTGTTGAGTTCGAACGTGACGACCTGGAGGGTCCGGTCGACGTGATCGTGGCCTGCACCTCGTTGCATCACGTGAGCGACCTCGACCGGGTGACGGACATGATCGCCGCCGCACTCACCCCGGCAGGCACGCTCGTGGTCGTGGAGTGGGGGTGGGAGCTCATGGACGAGCGCACCGCCCAATGGGCTTTCGCCCGGCTGGCCGAGGCCGAATCCGACGCTCACCCGGGCTGGCTGCAGGGGACCCGCGACCACTGGATGGAATCCGGCCTGCCGTGGACGGACTTCTGCACGCAGTGGGCGAGCGAGCACGGCATGCACGCCGGCCGCGAGGTTCTCGCTGCGCTGCAAGCACGCTTTGACACCCGCAGCTACGCCGAGGTGCCCTACTTCTTTCCGGAACTGGCCGATGTCACCGAGGCGATGGAGCAGGCAGCGATCGACGCCGGTGAGATTTGCGCGGCCGGCAGCCACTATGTGGGGGACTCCCGCGGGCTCAGCCGCCGGTGACGCGGCTGGTCAACAGGCGCCGGAAGGCAGCCAACCGCTCCTGCGTCGAGTGCCCCGCCGCGACCCATGCATCGAGCTTGCACCCGGCGCCGGCCGACAGGTGTTCGCAGCCCGGCGGGCAGGTGTTCGCGCCGTCCTCCAGGTCGGGAAACGCCCACAGCAGGTCGTCCGCGGTGACGTGTGCGAGTCCGAAGGAACGCAAACCCGGTGTGTCGATCACCCAGCCGGCGTCCTCGGGCAGCGGCAGCGCGACGGCGGAGGAGGATATGTGTCGGCCCTTGCCGATCGCGCTCACCACCCCGGTGGCCCGCAGGGCGGACGGGACCAGCGCGTTGATCAGCGTGGACTTGCCGACGCCGGAGTGCCCGACCAGAACCGACATGTGGCCCCGCAGCCGGTCCAGCAGGAGATCGGGCGGCTGGTCGCGGCGGGTGACGACGGCCGGCACCGACAGCTCGGCGTAGCGCTGCAAGGCCTCCTCCGGCGTCGCGAGGTCGGCCTTGGTCAGACACAGCACCGGCTCGATGCCCGCGCTCAGCGCCGCGACCAGACACCGGTCGATGAGCCCGTAGCTGGGCTCGGGATCGGCCAGGGCGCTCACGATGATCATCTGATCGGCGTTGGCGACGATCACCCGCTCGAGCGGGTCGTCGTCGTCGGCCGTGCGACGCAGGACGGTGCTGCGCTCGGCGATCCGCACCACCCGCGCCAGCGTGTCCGGCGCACCGGACATGTCCCCGACGACGCTCACCTGATCGCCGACCGCGATGCCCTTGCGGCCCAGCTCTCGCGCCCGCATCGCGGTCACCAGGGCGGCCCCGACCACGACGCCGTACCGGCCGCGGTCGACGGTGACGACCATGCCGTCGGCCGCATCCTCATGGGCCGGGCGCTGCTTGGATCGCGGCCGCGACCCGCGGGGGTTCGGGCGGGCGCGCACGTCGTCCTCGTCCAGCCGGCTGGAATCACGCGACGACGACGGCAACGTCAACCCTCCACCGCGGCGGTCCACATGGCGGGGAAGTCCGGCAGCGTCTTGGTCGTGCAGCCGATGTCGTCGACCCGCACGTCGTCGACGACCAGGCCGAGCACGGCACCCGCGGTGGCCATCCGGTGATCGGCGTAGGCCCGCCAGGTGCCACCGTGCAGCGGGCGGGGCATGATGCTCAGGCCGTCGGAGTGCTCGAGCACCTCACCGCCGAGCCGGCTGAGTTCGGTGGCCAGCGCGGCCAGCCGGTCGGTCTCGTGCCCGCGCAGGTGCCCGATCCCGCGCAGTCGCGACGGTGACGTGGCCAGCGAGGCCACCGCCGCCAGGACCGGCGTCAGCTCCCCGACGTCGTGCAGATCGGCGGTCAGGCCGACGATCTCGCCCGTCCCGGAGACGGTCATGCCCTCGTCGCTGCACACGACGTCGGCCCCCATGGCCGCGAGGAGGTGACGCAGCGCGTCGCCGGCCTGCGTGGTCGAGGCCGGCCACCCGGGCACCGTCACCGACCCGTCCGTAACCAGTGCCGCGGCCAGGAACGGCGCGGCGTTGGACAGGTCCGGTTCGATCACCCAGTCCCGCGCCCGGACCGGGCCGGGGGCCACCCGCCATACGCCACGGGTCACCTCGGCGGCCTCGACCCCGGCCGAGCACAACACCGACAGAGTCATCTCGATGTGCGGCTGCGACGGCACGGGGTCGGCGCCGGTGTGTACCACCTCGACACCTTTGTCGTAGCGCGCCCCGGCGAGCAGCAGCCCGGACACGAACTGCGATGACCCCGACGCGTCGATGTGTGCGGTGCCGCCGGGCAGCGAACCGCAGCCGACGATGGTGAAGGGCAGCCTGCCGCGGCCGTCATCGTCGACCACCGCGCCGGCTTGGCGCAGCCCGTCGAGCAGGGTCGCCATCGGGCGGTCCCGGGCGTACTCGTCGCCGTCGAAGGTCACCGGCCCGTCGGCCAGAGCAGCTACGGGGGGCACGAAACGCATGACCGTGCCGGCCAGCCCGGTGTCGATGGCGGTGCCGCGCAGGGGGCCGGGCGTGACGATCCAGTCCGCACCGTCGTCGGCGATGGTGGCGCCGAGGGAACGTAGCGCGTCGGCCATCAGCATGGTGTCGCGAGCCCGCAACGGCTGCGCGATCCGCGACACTCCATCGGCGAGCGCGGCCAGGATCAACACCCGGTTGGTCAGGGACTTCGAGCCCGGCAGCTCGATTCGGGCGCGCACCGGCCGGGCCGCGTGCGGTGCTGCCCAGGGATCCACGTCCACAGTCTGCCGCAATCGCTGCCGGAGCTGAGCTGTCAGACATTCTGGGTACCGTGCAGGTATGTGCGGACGCTACGTTTCGGTGCGCTCTGACGGCGATGTGCTGGCCGAGTTCGACGCTGTCAACGCCACGGGCAACGACAGTTGGGAGCCGGACTACAACGTCGCCCCCACCAAGCCGGTGCGGGTCATCGTCAACCGGCCGTTGCGTGATGCCGACGGCCAGCCGGCGAGCGAACCCACCCGCCAGTTGCGGGTCGTGTCGTGGGGTCTGGTCCCCTCCTGGGCCAAGGACCGCAGCATCGCGGCCAAGCTCATCAACGCGCGGGTCGAAAGTGTCACCAGCAAGCCGGCCTTCCGCCGGGCCTATGCCAAACGCCGCTGCCTCGTGCCCGCCGACGGTTGGTACGAGTGGCAGCTGCGCGACACCGACGAAGGTCCCCGCAAGCAGCCGATCTTCATGACGCCCACCGACGGCCACGGGATTGCCTTCGCCGGCCTGTACGAGTTCTGGGGACCGCCCGGCGACACCCTCACCACCTGCACGATCCTGACCGCGCCCGCGCAGGGTGCGTTGACCGAGATCCACAACCGGATGCCGCTGGTGCTGCCCAGCGATCGATGGCCGCGCTGGCTCGACCCCACCGTCACCGACCCCGCCGACCTGCTGCTGCCGTGGGACGAGGTCGGCGGTGAGCACCTCGAACTGCGGCCGGTCGCCACCGCGGTGAACAGCGTCGAGAACAGCGGACCCGAGCTCATCGAGCGGGTCGAGCCGGCTCCGGCCGCGCAGCTGCTGTTCTGATGCGGCTCGCGGCCGACACACCATCCGGGCCGGCCTGGATCGACCTCGACCGTCCGCCCGGTAAGCCTGTCGCCCTACTCGCGATCGGACACGGCGCCGGCGGTGGGGTCGAGACCCGCGACCTGCTCGCGGTGCGCGATGCCGCCCTGGCCGAGCGAGTGGCCGTTGCTCGCATCACCCAGCCCTACCGCGTCGCCGGCCGCCGCTCGCCCGCGCCCGCCCGCCGATTGGACGAAGCATGGCTCGCCGCCGTCGCCGCCCTGCGGGGGCAGCGGGGACTACGGACCGTCCCACTCGTCACGGCGGGCCGCTCGAGCGGCGCCCGCGTCGCATGCCGCACAGCGCAGGCGTCCGGTGCGGTGGCGGTCGTCGCTCTCGCGTTCCCGCTGCACCCGCCGGGCCGCCCGGACAAGAGCCGGCTCGACGAGCTCGCCCTCCCCTCGGTGCCGGTGCTGGTCGTGCAGGGGGACCGTGACGCATTCGGCATGCCCCCGGCCGACTCGGCCGAGTTGGTCGTCATCCCCGGCAGCGATCACTCGCTGAAACGCGACCCGGACGCCGTCGCGGCTGCCGTTCTCGACTTCGTGCTGCGCGCCGTCAGGTAGTGGCGATGGCCGCGAGCTGGGCGGATGCGTGCCGAACGAGGTCCCCGGGCGCCAACTCCACCTGCAGCCCGCGCTTACCGGCTGACACGTACACGGTGGCAAACGTCGGCGCGGAGGAGTCGAGGACGACGCGAAGCCGGGTCTTCTGCCCGAGCGGCGAGATGCCGCCCACGACGTAGCCGGTGGCCCGGGCCGCGGCGGCGGGATCGGCCAGCGCGGCGTGCTTGCCTCCCAGCGCGGCGGCCAGCGCCTTGAGGTCCAGCCGCCCGGCGACCGGGACCACGGCACACACGAGTGCGCCGTCGACCGTGGCGATCAGCGTCTTGAAGATCTGCTCCGGCGGTACCCCGAGAGCCGTCGACGCCTCGTCACCGAACGCATCAGCGCGCGGATCGTGCGGGTACGGATGCAGGGTGAACGCCACCCCCGCACGGGTCAGCAGCACGGTCGCGGGGGTACCAGTGGCCACCCGCCGGACTGTACAAGGAATGCGCCCGGCCAGATCGAGGTTGTGCCCACGACTGTCCAGCCGGCAAGGAGACGCCCAATGATGATGCTCGAAGCGCGCCCGCGGCCCGCGGCGCTCGCCTTCGGCATCCCCGCGATCGCTCTGGACTTCGGAGCCGTATCCTCCAACCAGGGTCGCTACGAGCAGGGGAGCGCAGTGCCAGAGGAGACAGTCGAGCAACGCAGGGCGCGTTTCGAGCGTGATGCCCTGCCGTTCCTCGATCAGCTCTATGCCGCTGCCATGCGAATGACCCGCAATCCGGCCGACGCCGAAGACCTCGTCCAAGAAACGTTCGTCAAGGCATTCGCCGCCTTCCACCAGTTCACCGAGGGCACCAACCTCAAGGCGTGGCTGTATCGAATCCTCACCAACACGTTCATCAACACCTACCGCAAGAAGCAGCGTCAGCCGCAAGAGTCCAACGGCGAGAACGTCGAGGACTGGCAGCTCGCGCGTGCCGAGTCGCACACCTCGAGCGGGCTGCGCTCGGCCGAGATGGAAGCGCTCGACCACCTGCCCGACTCCGACGTGAAGGAGGCTCTGCAGGCGCTGCCCGAAGACTTCCGGCTGGCGGTCTACCTGGCCGACGTCGAGGGTTTCGCGTATAAGGAGATCGCCGAGATCATGGGGACGCCGATCGGCACGGTCATGTCACGTCTGCACCGCGGCCGCAAGCAACTGCAGGGTCTGCTCGCGGACTACGCACGGGGTCGCGGGCTCATCCCGGCCGGTGTCGGAGGTCAGGAATGAGCTTCATCGGGGGTTTCGGCCCGGGCAACATCGACTGCGACGACGTCCTCAAGGACCTCTACCTGTACCTCGATGACGAGTCCGATGTCGACGTACGCAACCGCATCCGCCAGCACCTCGACGCCTGCTCGCCCTGCCTCAAGCAGTACGGCCTGGAGCAGGACGTCCGCTCGCTCGTCGCCCGCTGCTGCGGCGGCGACCGTGCCCCCGAGACCTTGCACGCGCGGATCCAACTGCGCCTGACCGAGGTCTGTGCCGAGGCCAACGTCCGCGAGTTCCGCGCCGAGTAGCCCCGGCTACCCCCGTTCGGCTCGCTTGACCCCAGGGGCCGCCGCGACAACCTCGTCGGCCGCCATGATGACGTCCTCCGACGGTGCATCCGAGTAGTAATCACCCGGTTCGGTCTCATCCGTGCCGGCCGGCGCCTTGAGCATGCGCAACACGAGCGTGAGCACCACCGCGACGAGGATGTTCAGCACCAACGCGGTGACCGCGATGTACACCTTGGTCGTGGTACCCGGGAAGTCCGCGAGCGAGCTGCCAAAGTGCTTGGTCGTCGGCGAGGACTGATGGTAGGCGGCCACCGTTCCGTAGACCATGGCGAGCGCCCATCCGGCCAGGAGCGCCCACCGATGGAACCACCGTGTGTACAGGCCGGCCACGATCGACAGGATCGTCTGCAAGATCCAGACGCCGCCCAGCAGTTGCAGGTTGATCGCATTCTGCCGGTCCATGCCCAGGACGAACAGCAGGGCTCCGAACTTCACCACGAGAGACACGATTTTCGCGACCTGCGCCTCGTTCGCCGGCGACGCGCTCGGATTGATGAACTCGCGATAAATGTTGCGGGTGAACAGGTTGGACGCTGCGATGGACATGATCGCTGCGGGGACCAGAGCGCCGATGGCGATGGCCGCGAAGGCAACCCCGGCAAACCAGTCTGGAAAGACCTGGTCGAAGAAGTGCGGCACGGCCAGTTGCGCGTTGGGCTTGCCGTCCTGCCCGATCACCGGCGTCTTGGCATAGATCGCCGCGAAGCCGAGCAGCGCCAGCAGCCCCAGCATGAGCGAGTAGGTCGGCAGGATGGCGGCGTTGCGCCGGATCACGTTGCGGCTGCGTCCGGACAGCACGGCCGTCACTGAGTGCGGGTACATGAACAGCGCCAGTGCCGAGCCGAAGGCCAGCGTGCCGTAGGCCCAGTAGGTCGTCTTGTTAGGGATGAACGCACCGGTCGGCTTGCCGGCCTTGACCGTGTTCATCTTCTTCTCGGCGGCGCCGAAGACGTCGCCGAATCCGTACTTCACCGCGACGTAGACGATCGCCACGACGATGACGAGGTAGATGAGCGCGTCCTTGACGAAGGCGATCAGCGCCGGCGCACGCAGGCCGGAGGAATAGGTGTAGGCAGCGAGCACCACGAACGCGATGATCAGCGGCAGGTCCTTGACGAACGTGTTGCCAGACCCGCCCAGACCCATCGTGTCGAGCACCGCCTGGATGCCCACCAGCTGCAGCGCAATGTAGGGCATCGTCGCGATGATGCCGGTGACCGCGACGGCCAACGCGAGCGTGCGGCTGTCGTAGCGACCGCGCACGAAGTCTGCGGGGGTGACGTAGCCGTGCCGGTGCGAGACGCTCCACAGCCGCGGCATGAAGATGAAGATGATCGGATAGACCACGATCGTGTACGGCACGGCGAAGAACCCGCTGACCGCCCCGGTGGCGAACATGGCGGCCGGCACCGCGACGAACGTGTAGGCGGTGTAGAGGTCACCGCCGAGCAGGAACCAGGTGATCACCGTGCCGAAACCGCGTCCGCCCAATCCCCATTCGTCCAGGCTGGCCATCGAGTCGGCCCGGCGCCAGCGCACGGCGAAGAACCCACCCGCGGTGACCAGGATGAAGAAGAACAGGACGACGCTGAGTTCGACTCCGTTGACGCCGCTGCCCGCGGCGGCCGGGCTCACCGCTCACTCCCGCGTCGGGCCCGGGCGATCACCAGGAACGCCGCCCAGGTGAACACTGAGGCGAGGAACACCCAGAGGAATTGGTACCAGTAGAAGAAAGGGAACCCCCAAAGATGGGGATCCCGCTTGGCGTAGGTCGGCACGAGCGCCAGGGCGGCGAGCGGGACGGCGAGCAGCACACCTGCCAGGACCATGGCCCCGACGGGGAGCGGTCGCGGCGCCGGCAACGGCGTACGGGGTGCGGCTGGATCCGACGGCACAGCGTCCTCCATGCCGGAACCGGGCGTGCGACGGCTGACCGGCGGCAAACACCTTACCCGGGCCGCCGAGCGATGTACCGCCGGAATTATCCGCGGGAATTCCGGGCATGGCAGGCTGACGGCGATGTCCGCCCTCACCGAGATGCTCGCCGCGCGTACGTCGATGACCGATGCACAGGTCGATCACGTGCAACGGCTGGTCGCGGAATGGCAGCTGTTGTCCGACCTGGCGTTCGCCGACCTGTTGGTGTGGGCGCCGGTCTCGGTCGTGCTCGGCGACGCCGGCACCGTCCCGGCCTTCCTGTGCGTGGCGCAATGCCGCCCGACGACCGGGCCGACGGCCTACCAGCACGACCAGGTCGGTGTGGTGCTGCGCGGGCAGCGGTCCACCCCCTTGCGCACGGCCCAGGTCGAGGGCCGCATCTTCCGCGAGGTCGAGCCGGACTGGGACGGTGATCTGCCGATCCGGCGCGAAGCGATCCCGATCCGGATGGCCGGGGAGGTCATCGCGGTGCTCGGCAAGGACGCGAACCTGGCGAGCATCCGGACGCCGAGCCAACTGGAGTTGGTTTACCTGCAAAGCGCCGCGGACCTCGGCGCCATGGTCGCCGACGGCACGTTTCCCGCGCCGGATGCCGGCGTAGAAGAGGGCTCCGGGCCACGGGTCGGAGACGGGGTGGTGCGCCTGGAGCCCGACGGCACGATCATCTACGCCAGCCCCAACGCGTTGTCGGCCTTCAGCCGGCTGGGCATCAACGGCACGGTGCTCAGCGAACCCATCGCCGCACTGACCAGCACCATCAGTGATGATCCGTTCGACGCGCGCGACCTGGGCGCTGCCGTCGCGGCCGCAATCGCCGGTGGCCAGCCGGCCAGCATCGAGGTTGAGGGCGGCGGCGCCACGGTGCTGTTCCGGGCGCTGCCGCTGCGCCCGCGCGGGGAGACGCTGGGCGCTCTGCTGCTCATGCAGGACGTCACCGAACTGCGGCGTCGGGACCGCCAGATCCTGAGCAAGGACGCGACGATACGGGAGATCCACCATCGGGTGAAGAACAACCTGCAGACCGTCGCGGCCTTGCTGCGGTTGCAGGCGCGCCGGGTTCAGGCTCCGGAGGCGCGGCTGGCCCTGGAGGAGTCGATGCGCCGGGTCAGCTCGATCGCGCTGGTGCACGAGACGCTGTCGGTGTCGGTCGACGAGCAGGTCGACTTCGACGAGATCGTCGACCGGTTGCTGGTGATGCTGTCCGACGTGATGGGTTCGGCCGCCCGGATACGGTTGGGCCGGTCCGGGACGTTCGGCGACATCCCCGCCGAGGTGGCGACGGCGCTGGTGCTCGTGCTCACCGAACTCGTCCAGAACGCCATCGAGCACGCGTTCCCGGGCGATGGCGGCGGGTTGGTGGAGATCATCGCCGAACGGGCACGGGGGCAGTTGACGGTGACGATCCGTGACGACGGCGTCGGGCTGCCGGCCGATTTCGCCGCGGAGACCTCGGAACGCCTCGGGCTGCAGATCGTGCGCACCCTGGTGTCGGCCGAACTTGCTGGTTCGGTGGAGTTCCGCGCCCAACCGGAGGGGACCGGCGCGGCGGCTGTGGTGTCGATGGCGCTGGGTCGCCGCCCGCGAGTGGGCGGCTGACCTCAGGCCAGAACGTGCAGACCCGACCGGCGGCGAAGCCTAAGCCAGCCGGGCACGTGCTCGTGCGTTGCGACGCTTCAGTGCGCGTCGTTCGTCTTCGGACAACCCACCCCAGACTCCAGCGTCCTGCCCACTCTCGAGCGCCCAGGCCAGGCAGTCCTGCATGACCGGACAGCGACGGCATACGCCTTTGGCCTGTTCGATCTGCAGCAAAGCGGGCCCGGTGTTCCCGATCGGGAAGAACAGTTCGGGGTCCTCGTCACGGCATATCGCGCGGTGACGCCAATCCATGGCTCAAGTCTCCTTACTCAGCGGACACTGTCTGCGTCCGTGCGGCGCTTGTGAATCCTTTCACGAGCAAGCTCCTGGAACAAGGCATTGCTCGCACGTGCAAGTCTGGTCACCGGCGAATGCGCGGCCATCGTCGGCTGCGAATCGCGTCGGCTGGGAAGTGCCATCGATCGCACTCTTCCCGGCAGGTCGACCTATCTACCGTACGCACCACATCCGGTTCCCGTCGACCCCCCAATTCCCATGAATTTGGTCAAACTATGACCCGGAGAGCCTGTGGAACGGACCTGAACGCCAGTTTCTCCCGAGGTTCCAGGTAGTCCCCGTCGACCTCGACGGGCATCGGTTCGTCGGCCCGGACGGTGACGGTCTCGAGGTCGAGGGCGACGTGGGCGCCTCGGCTGCCCACCCGGGGCGTGTCGCCCGACAACCGCGCCATGCTGTAGAGCACGCCCAGCGAGCTCATCCGGCGACGGGCGTAGACGGCCAGATCGGTCTCGAGCGTGACCCCGGGGGTGGGGCGCAGCGGCCGATTGCCCAGGTAGGTCCAGGGGTCGCTGTTGGCCACGACCAGGAAGTACACGTCGTCGTGCACCGTGCCGTCGGAGAGCTCCACGTGCAGCTTGGGAGTGCGCCGGTCACTCTTGAAGAACTCGCGCACGGCCAATCGGGCGTAGAGGGCGTGCGTCGACCGGGTGCCGCGGCGCCGGTGACGTTCCACGCGATCGACGACAGCGGCGGTGAAGCCGACACTGGCCGCGAAGACGAACCATCGATCGTCGACCATGCCCAGGCTGACGGCCCGCCGCGACCCGGTGCGGATGCCTTCGAGCAGGGCACCGGTCGCCTCGATGCGGTCATCGGGCAGCCCGAGCACCCGGGCGAAGACGTTCGTCGAACCCGCGGGGACGATGCCCAGGGCGGGCACCTTGTCGTGCACGCCGTCGGTGAGCAGGCCGTTGACGACCTCGTTCACCGTGCCGTCGCCACCGAGCGCGACGACGATGTCCGTGCCGTCGCGCATGGCCCGGCAGGCCAGGGCGGCGGCGTGGCCGCGGTTGGCGGTCTCGACGATCTGCAGATCGGACGCGCTGCCCAGGGCGTGCGCGAGTACGTCGCGCTCCCGCACGGTTGTCGCCGTCGCGTTTGGATTGACCACCACCAGTACACGCACGGAGCGCACCCTACTGCCTCAGTAGGCTGACGCACGTGGTCGAGCAAGGCGGGACCCCCGCCCAGGTGCGCGCCGCGGCCATCGTGATCTGTCTCGAGGGCCTTGCGCTGCTGGTCGCCGCGGTCGTCCTCGTGACCAAGACGTTCGACGGGCACCCCGACAGCGTCGCGCGGGCACTGCTCGGCGCGGCGATGGCGCTCTGCGGTGCTGCCGCCCTGGTCTCCGGGGCTCGGGGGTTGCTGCGCCTGCGGCCGGCCGCGCGTACGCCCATGGTGGTGCTGCAACTGCTGGCCCTGCCAGTGGGCTACAGCCTGGCGTTCCAGGCCGGCTGGGTCGGTTACGGCGGCCCGATCCTGCTCGCCGCAGTCGCGGTGATCTACCTGCTGTTCACCCCGCCGGCCCGCGCCGCGCTGGATCGCGCACCGGAGTAGCTGGTTTGCTCAGCCGTCGGCTCCACCGGCGCCGAGGCTCGCCCGTAGCCGCTTGAGGCCGCGCGCGACGAGCCGCGAGACCTGCATCTGCGACACCCCGACGATGGCAGCGATCTCGGTCTGGGTCTTGTTCGCCACGAACCGCAGCAGCAGGATCTCGCGTTCAGCCTCGGGCAGCTTGGCGATCACGCCGCGAAGCAGTTCGCGTTGTTCCACCTGGTCGAAGCCGGCGTCGAGGACGCCCAGCATCGGATGCTCCGGCACCGACTCACCAGGGGCGGCCAGGACGTCCAATGGCACCCCTGAGTACGCGCGGGCCGCGTCGAGAGCCTCAACGACGGCGTCCTCCGCGACGTCGATGCGTGTTGCCAGCTCGGAGACGGTGGGCGCTCGGCCCAACTCCTGGCTGAGATCGGCGCGCGCGGTGTTGACGGTGGTCTGCAGCTCCTGGGCGCGGCGCGGCACGTGGATCAGCCAGCCGGTATCGCGAAAGTGCCGCTTGATCTCGCCAAGGATGGTGGGGGTGGCATAGGTCGAGAATTCCAGGCCGCGGGCGGGGTCGAACCGGTCGATCGCCTTGAGCAGCCCGATCGAGCCCACCTGGACCAGGTCATTCATCGGTTCGTTGCGGCCCGAGAAGCGGCGCGCCAGATACACGACCAGCGGCATGTGCGCTTCGACGAGCTGGTCGCGCAGCGACTTGCGGCGAGGGCTGCCCTCGGGCAGGTCGTGCAGTTCCCTGAGCAGGTCGCTCGCTGCCGGCTGGCCGTTGTTGCCGGGCCGCGAGGCGGAGGTCACTGGGTCGCGTCCTCGCGACGCTTGGTCAGGGCGATCGTGATGGTCCCGTCGGCCTGCCGGACGTCGACGGGAGCGGCGAGCGCTCCCAGGACCGTCCATGCGAAGCCGCTGCGATCGACCTCGGCGCCCTCGACGCCCCGGATGCTGGCCCGAACTTCGAGGCGGCCGTAGGCCAGCTGAAAACGGGCTTCGAGCGCGCTGCCGGGGGTGGCGTGGGGGAGCAGCAACGCACACGCCTCATCGACGGCCAGCCGGAGATCCTCGATGTCATCAACCGTGAGTTCGCAGCGGGCGGCCAGGGCGGCCGCCGCCAGGCGAAGGGTCGATACGTAGACGACGTCGGCGGGTACCCGCACCTCGACCACGTCGCCATTGGGACGTTGGCTCGCTTGATTCACCGGGCGTTCCCTTCACTTGCCGCTGGGTTGTGCATGTTCCACCGGTCGATGACCGGGATGTCGTATTGGGTGCTCAGCAGCGACGGTGCCGCCGTGTCCAGGGCCAGGTGGCTGCCGTGGGCGGCGGGCAGCCCGATCCAGCGCGCCCCGATCACCCGGCTGACGTGGCCGTGCGAGATCAGCACCACTGCTCCGCCGGCCAACCGGTCGACGGCGCGGGCCAGCACCCGGTCGACTCGGGCGCTGACCTCGTCGATGCTCTCCCCGCCTGGTGACGGATGCGTCCACACCGTCCAGCCCGGCACCGTTTTGCGAATCTGTGCAGTCGTCATGCCCTCGTAGTCTCCGTAGTCCCACTCGACCAGATCTGCGTCGATGGCGTCGACGGACAGGCCGGCGATGCGTGCGGTGTTCAGTGCCCGCGCGAGCGGGCTGCTCATCACGTAAGCGGGCCGGACCCGCCCCAGCAGTTCGCGTAGGCCGTGCGCCTGCGCTTCGCCCACCTCGGTGAGCGGCAGGTCGGTGCGGCCGGTGTGCTGTCCCGACTTGCTCCACTCGGTTTCGCCGTGGCGGATCAGCCACAGTTGCGCGCCCGCCGGGATTCGACCGGGCACGGCGAAGGCCGGCTCCTGGGCGGAGCCGGCCTTCAGCGACATTGCGTCGTTCACTGGATCACGCGTTCTTGGTCTCCCAGAAGATCGTGTCGATCTCGGCGACGAGGTCGAGCAACTGCTGCCCCTCGGCCGGGTCCACGGATCCCTTACCGCCGGCCGCGCCGGCTGCCTTGGTCGCGCGGTTGAACAGGTCGTGCAGTTGGGGGTACTTCTCGAAGTGCGGCGGCTTGAAGTAGTCGGTCCACAGCACCCACAGGTGGTGCTTGACCAGCTCGGCGCGCTGCTCCTTGATCAGTAGTGCCCGGGTGCGGAACACAGGGTCCTCGTTGCCCTGGTACTTCTCCTGGATCGCCTTCACCGACTCAGCCTCGATGCGGGCCTGGGCGGGGTCATACACACCGCACGGCAGGTCGCAGTGGGCATGCGCGGTGATCGTCGCGCGGAACAGTCGCATAGATGGGCCTCCTGAATCTCGAATCCGGCTGTACTCATTTGGACCCTACTACCGGCTGTGGGCTGGCAACCCGGCAGCATTGTGCCCATGCGGTCAGCCGTTCTCCCATGGCAACGGGTCCGGGTCAGTGGCCCGTCGATGGTGCCGACGCTGCGCGATGGTGATCTTGTCATCGTCCGGCACGGTGCGCGGGTGCGGGCTGGTGACGTTGTCCTGGCGCGCTTCCGCGACCTGCCTGACCGGGACGTGCTCAAGCGGGTGTCGCGGCCCGAGGGCGACGGCTGGTGGCTGTCCTCGGACAACACGGCGGCCGGCGGCGACAGCTCGACGCACGGTGTCGCCGATGTCCAGGCGCGGGTGGTCTTGCGGTGCAGTCGGTGGCCGCCGCGCCTCATGAGGTGAGAAGACGCAACGGCCGACGGCGGGTGCGGCGGCAAACCACCAGGAATCTGTCGAGGAGTCAGGACCGCAGGGCCGCGTACAGCTGCTCGCAATCGGCCGACGTGGGCAGCAATCCGCCTGCGTGCGCCTGCCGCAGTGAGGGGGCCGCCGCGTCTTTGTCGGACAGGATCGGGGCGATGTCTCCAGGCCAGGGCAGTCCGAGCTCGGCATCGAGCGGGTGCACGGCGAACTCCCCACCAGGGTTGTAGCGCGTCGAGCACAGGTAGGTGACTGCGCTGCCGTCGGCCAGTGACATGAAGGCGTGGCCCAGACCCTCGGCCACGTACACCGCCCGGCGGTCCACGTCGTCGAGCTGCACCGCGTCCCATTCACCGAAGGTGGGCGAGCCGAGCCGGATGTCGACGATCACATCGAGCACGGCGCCCTGAGGGCAGTAGACGTACTTGGCCTGGCTCGGTGGCACGGCGGCGTAGTGCAGCCCGCGCAGTACCCCGCGCGCCGACACCGACTGGTTCGCCTGGGCGATCGTCAGCCCGTGGCCCACGGTGTCGGTGAACACGTCGGCCTTGAACCACTCCAGAAAGAGCCCGCGGTCGTCACCGAATGACCGGGGCGTGAACTCCCAGGCACCGGCGATCCTGAGCGGACGGGTATGCATGACCGCCGACGATAGTGCCGTGCGC
Organism: Actinomycetota bacterium; assembly: GCA_030853345.1. GTDB lineage: Bacteria > Actinomycetota > Actinomycetes > Mycobacteriales > Jatrophihabitantaceae > QHCC01. Next base: position 16,908 of record JALYVG010000128.1, read on the forward strand.
GCCGGGCGCCGATGTCGGCTCCGCTGCGGGCCTGGACGTCGTGACGCGGCGCGCGGGGCAACCCCCGGCAATCTGGGCGCCCTGCGCCGTAACCTGGGCGGGCACCGACATGCCGACAGCGACGATCAAGCGAGGGGCGCACGTGGTGGGGTTCGACCCGGACAGCGCGGTCTTTCGAGTGCACGAGGGCGGCAAGCTCGTCCTCCGCAGCACCCTCCCGCTCATCGACCGCGAGTCCCTGTCGCTGGCCTACACGCCTGGCGTCGCCGAGGTGTGCTCGGCGATCGCCGAGGACGAGTCGCTGGCACGCACCTACACCTGGCGCTCCCGGCTGGTCGCGGTGGTCAGCGACGGCACCGCTGTCCTCGGCCTGGGCAACATCGGGCCCGCGGCCGCGCTGCCGGTGATGGAGGGCAAAGCTGCGCTGTTCAGCGAGTTCGCCGGTCTGAACTGCGTGCCGATCGTGCTGGCCACCACCGATCCCGACGAGATCGTCGAGACGGTCGTGCGGATCGCGCCGTCGTTCGGCGGTATCAATCTCGAGGACATCTCGGCGCCGCGTTGTTTCGACATCGAGGAGCGGCTGCGCGAGCGCCTCGACATCCCGGTGTTCCACGACGACCAGCACGGCACCGCCATCGTCGTGCTGGCCGCAATGCGCAATGCCGCGAAGGTCACCGGGCGCCAGCTGTCAGACCTGCGGGTCGTCGTGTCCGGTGCCGGCGCGGCCGGCGTGGCCTGTACGAAGATCCTCCTCGCGGCCGGCATCGGTGACATCGCCGTGGCCGACTCGCGCGGCATCCTGCATGTCGGCCGCAGTGGGCTGACGCCGGTGAAGGACGAATTGGCCGGGATGACGAACCGCACCGGCCTGACCGGGTCGATCCACGACGCACTCCGCGGCGCAGACGTCTTCCTCGGCGTCAGTGCCGGTGCGATCGGCGAGGTCTCTGTCGCCCGGATGAGCCCGAACTCGATCATCTTCGCGCTGGCGAACCCCACTCCCGAGGTCGAGCCCGAGATGGCGCACCGCTACGCCAGCGTCGTGGCCACCGGGCGAAGTGACTACCCGAACCAGATCAACAACGTGCTCGCGTTTCCCGGCGTCTTCGCCGGGGCGTTCGATGCCGGCGCGCACACCATCACCGAGAACATGAAATTGGCGGCAGCTACGGCGCTCGGCGATGTGGTGGCCGACGCGCTCAACCTGGAAACGATCGTGCCCACGCCCTTCGACTCGCGGGTGGCCCCGGCTGTGGCGGCGGCGGTTGCCGAGCAGGCCCGCGCCGACGGCGTGGCCCGCGAGCCGGTCGCGCGTTAGGCGACGACCAGCGCCCGGGTGCCGAGGTTCGAGCGGTCGAGCTGGCTCCACACGCCGGCAATGCGCCGCACCGCGTCGTCGAGCCGCTGCGCGGGCAGCGCGAAGGGCAGCCGCAGGAAGCGCTCCAGCGTCCCGTCGATGCCGAAGCGCGAGCCGGGCACCAACACCACCCCCACCTGGGTGGAGAGCAGGGTGAGCGGCGTCGACAGTGGCGCGTCGAGCTCGGCCCACAACGACAGGCCGCCCTGGGGGACGGCGACGCGCCACTGCGGCAGGTCGCGGGCCAGTGCCGCCACCAACGCGTCGCGCTGGGGACACAACTCGGCTACCCGGGCCGCCGTGATCTCGTCCAGGCGCTCGAACAGGTCGACCGCGATGAGCTGATCCAGCACCGGACCGGCCATGTCGATCGATGCGCGCAGCGCGGCCAACCGGTGTACGAGGTCGGGACCGGCGCGCAGCCAACCAACGCGCAGGCCGCCCCACACCGGCTTGGACAGCGAACCGACGCTGATGACCGACGGGTCGATCGCGGCGCTGGCGGGCACGCCAGGACAGAAGCCGAGGTCGACGAAGGACTCGTCGACGATGACGATGGTCCCCGTCTGGCGGGCGGTACGAAGCACATCGCGGCGCGACGACTCGTCGATCAGCGCGCCGGTCGGGTTGTGGAAGTCCGGGGTCAGGTAGGCCAGCCGTGGCGAGGTCTGGCGCAGCGTGGCCCGCATGAGCTCGACCTGCCAGCCGCCGGCCGCGGCCATCGGCACGGGCACCACCCGGCCGCCGTTGCCCCGGATCGCGTCCAACGCGCCGGAATACGTGGGCAGTTCGGTGAGCACCCGGTCGCCCGGCCCGATGAGCAGCCGCAGCAGCAGGTCGATCCCGTGCAGTGCACCGTTGGTGATCAGGATCTGGTCGGCACTGGTGGCAACCCCGCGCGCCGTGAAGCGCGCCGCGACCGCCGCGCGCAGGGCGGGCAACCCGGAGGGGTCGTAACCGTCGCCGCGGGTCAGCGGCGCCAGCCGAGCGGCGGCGGACGCGAAGGCGGCCTCGAGCACACCCGGAGGGGCCGGCAGGACAGCCCGCGACAGGTCGATGACGTCAGGCGCGTCGTGGCCGGCGACGCTCCAGACCCCATTTGCCGACGGTCCGCGCGAACTGGCCGGGACCGTGACGAAGCTGCCGGACCCGGTGCGGCTCGCCAGGAAGCCGTCAGCGCGCAGTGTGTCGTAGGCCGCGGTGACGGTGGCCCGGCTGGTCTGCAGCGCGACGGCCAACTCGCGTTCGGACGGCAGCCTGGTCTCAGTGGCGATGCGGCCGTCGAGGACGAGGGCGGTAATGCCGTCGCTGAGTGCGGCGTAGACCGGTCCGGGCAGGGTGCGCAGGTCAGGCAAGAGGGCGGCGAGGGCGCGACCGCCGAGGCGCGAAACTGGAGCCATGAGCTCATCGTGTCACGAGATTGGCCTCATTGGCACGCCACTAACGATGCAGTGGCCCGCGAAAGGAGTGAGATGGCCTGCCAGACTGGTGCCCATGGCCCTAAATGGACTGCCTCGCCGGATAGTTCAGCTATATATTGGTCTGCTTCTCTACGGTCTGGCTGGCGCGCTGCAGGTCCGCTCCGGCCTCGGCCTGGATCCGTGGGACGTCCTGCATCAAGGACTGTCACGCCACCTCGGCTTGGCGATCGGCACGATGGTGATCATCATCGGTGCTGCCGTGCTGCTGTTGTGGATCCCGCTGCGGCAGTGGCCCGGGCTCGGAACCGTCAGCAACGTCGTGCTGATCGGGGTGTCGATGAACGCCTCCCTGATGTGGCTGCCGCGAGTGCACGCCACACCGTGGCGGACGGCCGACATGCTGGCCGGCGTCCTGCTGTGCGGTATCGCAACGGGGATGTACATCGGCGCCAATCTGGGGCCGGGCCCTCGTGATGGGCTGATGACCGGTCTGGCGCGGCGCACCGGACGGTCCATCCGGCTGACCCGGACGACCCTGGAGGTCACCGTGCTCGCGATCGGCTGGCTGCTGGGCGGGACGGTGGGTCTCGGCACCGTGGTCTTCGCGCTGGCGATCGGCCCGCTCGTACATGTGTTCATGCCGCTCTTCGACGTCAAGCGGCCGGTCCGGAGATCTCCACTCGAGGCAATCCGCGCTGCCGCAGAGACGGTTGTCACCCATCCTTAGTGTCTGAATCTACAAGTAACCGTTACTCTAGGTACTGATAACACCTGCCGCATGGGGGAAGGAGAAATCATGTTCACCGCTACCGGGATGGGCGCAGCGCTGGTGTTCGTTGCACTAGCCGCGCTCGGCGCGATGTCGATCGCGGAGGGCCGTAAGAAGAAGTAACGACCGAACTGTCCGATGCGCTTTTGTCGCGGGCGAGGGGATTCGCGTCGACGTCATTCGTCGTCGTCGTCGTCGCGCGCGAGCCAGCTCGCGAAGCGGTCAATAGGCACGTCGAAGTCGGGATGGGCGTCGACGAAGGCCTGCAACCGCTGCGCCACCCACTCGAGGCTGACCTGCTCCTCGCCGCGCCGCTCGACCAGTTCCTCGACGCCGCGGTCAGTGAAGTACATATCGATTACTGTCCGTCGGTCGGTTCGTCGGCGGGGTAGCGAACACCAATTTGGCGTCGGACGTCGTCGATGGTCTCCAGAATGGCGAGCGTGTCATCGAGTGGCACGGCCGGGCTTTCCAGTTCGCCCTGGCGCAGGCACCGGTGCACCTCGGCCACCTCCAGCCCGTAGCCATTGCCGGGCAGTACGGCTGTGCGCACCTCATCGCCGTCGGCGGTATGGATGGTCATCGACGCGGGCAGGTGAAGGGGTGTGTCGATGGCGATCCAGCCCGTCGTGCCGACCACCAAGGCCCCCACCGGACTCTCCCGCTCCGCGCTGGTGTGGATCTGCGCCACCCGCCCGGAGTCGTAGAACCACTGCACGGCCACGCTCGCGTCGGATCCCGTCGGGGAGAGGACGCCGGCGGCCTGCACGGTGTCGGGGCGCCCCAGAAACAGCCAGGCGAAGGTCAGCGGATACACGCCCAGGTCCAACAACGCCCCGCCGCCGGCGCTCAGGTCGAACAGGCGATGGTCGGCGCTGAAGGCGAACCGCTTGGAATAGTCGGCCCGGATGTTGACCAGCTCGCCGATCCGGCCGCCGGCCACCAGTCGTTGTGCCTCGAGGATCAGCGGGTTGAACCGCATCCACATGGCCTCCATGCAGAACAGCCCGCGGGTACGCGCGGCAGCCACCATTTCGCGAGCCTGTCCCGCGTTCAGCGCGAACGCCTTCTCGACCAGGACCGGCTTGCCGGCGGCGAGCGCGAGCAGTGCGTGCTCGTGGTGCTGGGCGTGCGTCGTCGCGACGTAGATCACGTCGACATCGGGATCCTCGACCAGTTCGCGGTAGGAGCCGTAGGACCGCTCGACGCCGTGCCGCTCGGCGAACGCAGCTGCCCGAGCGCCGTCGCGGGCGGCCACCGCAGCGAGCACGCCGCCGTCGGAGGACGCGATGTCGGGAGCGACCGTTGCGGCGATCCAGCCCGCACCGAGGATGCCCCAGCGGATCGGTTGGGCCATGGCCGCGATCAGGCGAACGCAGCGGCGACGATGTCGCGCTGCTCAGCCTCGTGGATGCGCACCGAGCCCACCGCCGGCGACGCTGAGGCCTTGCGCGAGACGCGTAGCAGCGCCCGGCCCTCGAGGTGCTCGGGCAGGTTGAGTGCCATGAACGGCCAGCCACCCTGGTTGGCCGGCTCCTCCTGGACCCAGACCAGCTCGGCGCCGGGGAACCGACCGAGCTCAGCGCGCACTTCCGAGACCGGCAGCGGGTAAAGCTGCTCCACCCGCACGATCGCGACGTCGCGGCGGTCCTGCTGCTTCCGTGCCGCCACGAGGTCGTAATAGACCTTGCCGCTGCACAAGAGCACTCGGCGCACGGCGTCTGGGTCGGCGTCGGGATCGCCCAGGACGGGCTGAAAAGTCCCGGTGGTGAAGTCGTCGATCTCGCTGACCGCCGCCTTGAGGCGCAGCAGCGACTTCGGCGTGAACGCGATGAGCGGGCGGCGGACCGGGGACAGCCCCTGGCGGCGCAGCAGGTGGAAGTAGTTCGCGGGTGTCGAGCAGATCGCGACCGTCATGTTGTTCTCGGCAGCCATCTGCAGGAACCGTTCAGGCCGCCCCGAGGAGTGGTCCGGGCCCTGCCCCTCGTAACCGTGCGGCAGCAGCAGCGACACCGCCGAGCGCTGACCCCACTTCGCCTCGCCGGAGGAGATGAACTCGTCGATGATCGTCTGCGCCCCGTCGGCAAAATCCCCGAACTGCGCCTCCCAGCAGACGAGGACGTCCTCGCGCATGACCGAATAGCCGTACTCGAAGCCCATGGCCGCGTACTCCGACAACAGTGAGTCATAGATCCAGAACGGTGCCTGGTCGTCGGTCAGGCTGCGTAACGGCGTGTACTCGGTGCCGGTGTTGCGGTCGATCAGCGTCGCGTGCCGCTGGCTGAACGTGCCACGGCGAGTGTCCTGGCCGGCGACCCGAACGGCGCGGCCTTGCATGACCAGTGAACCGAACGCGAACAGTTCACCCGTCGCCCAGTCGACCCCGCCGTTGCTGGCCATGGACACGCGCTTGTCGACGGTGGGTTTGAGCCGCGGGTGGATGGTGAATCCGTCGGGTGGGTTGGCGTAAGCATCCGCGATTCGCTTGATCGCCTCGACCGAGATTGCGGTGGTGACCGATTGCGATGGCGTGTCGCGCTCGATGTCGGGCTCCGGCGCCGGTTCGTCGGACGCGTTGCGGGTCTCGATGAAGACCTTCTCCAGTTGCTGCTGGAAGTCCTTCAGCGCCGCCTCGGCGTCTTCGAGAGTGATGTCGCCGCGGCCCACTAGCGACTCGGTGTAGAGCTTTCGCACACTGCGTTTGCCGTCGATGATGTCGTACATCTGGGGCTGGGTGAACGAGGGGTTGTCGGCCTCGTTGTGGCCTCGCCTGCGGTAGCAGACCATGTCGATGACGACATCCTTCTTGAACTCCCGCCGGTAGTCGACGGCCAGCTTGGCCACCCGAACACATGCCTCGGGGTCGTCGCCGTTCACGTGGAAGATCGGCGCGGCAATCATGCGGGCGATGTCGGTGGCGTAGAGCGACGAGCGCGAGGCCGACGGGGAGGTCGTGAATCCCACCTGGTTGTTGACGACGACGTGCACCGTGCCGCCGGTTCGATAGCCGCGCAGCTGTGACAGGTTCAAAGTCTCGGCGACAACGCCCTGACCGGCGAAGGCAGCGTCGCCGTGCATCATCAAGGGCAGCACCGTAAAACCTGCCTCGCCCTTGTTCAGGACGTCCTGCTTGGCCCGCACGATCCCTTCCAGCACCGGGTCGACGGCCTCGAGGTGGGACGGGTTGGCGGTGAGCGTCACCGCGATCTCGGCCCCGCTCGGCGCGTGGAAGGTGCCTTCGGCACCGAGGTGGTACTTCACATCGCCGGAGCCCTGGGCCGTGCCCGGGTCGATGTTGCCCTCGAATTCGTTGAAGATCTTGGCGTAGGGCTTGCCGACGATGTTGGCCAGCACGTTGAGCCGGCCGCGATGCGGCATTCCCATGACGACCTCGTCGAGGTCCTGGTCGGCGGCGGCGGCGAGCACCGCGTCGAGCAGCGCGATGACCGTCTCGGCCCCTTCGAGGCTGAATCGCTTCTGCCCGACGTACTTCGTCTGCAGGAACGTCTCGAAAGCCTCTGCCACGTTGAGCCGGCCGAGGATGTGCAGCTGCTCCTCGCGGGCGGGTGCGTCGTGTTTGACCTCGATGCGGCTCTGCAGCCAGTGCCGCTGTGCGGGGTCGGTGATGTGCATGTACTCGACACCGACCCGCCTGCAGTACGCGTCACGCAGCACGCCGAGGATGTCGCGCAGCTTCATCAACTTCGCACCCGCGAAGCCGTCGACCGGAAACTCGCGGTCCAGGTCCCACAACGTCAGCCCGTGCCGAGTGATGTCAAGGTCGGGGTGGGTGCGCACGGTGAACTCGAGCGGGTCGGTGTCGGCCATCAGGTGGCCGTTGGCGCGGTAGGAGTTGATCAGCTCGATGACCCGGGCGTTCTTGTCGATCTGGCCCTCGTGGCTGAAGTCGCGATCGACCAGCCAGCGCACCGGCTCGTACGGGATCCGCAGTGCCGCGAAGATCTCGTCGTAGAAGTCGTCAGCCAGCAGCAGTTGGTGGATGCGGCGCAGGAACTCACCGGACTGAGCGCCCTGGATGATGCGGTGGTCATAGGTCGATGTCAGCGTCATGATCTTGCTGATGGCGCGCTCGCTCAGCTTCTCGTCGCTCATCCCGCTGAACTCGGCGGGGTACTCCATCGCCCCGACGCCGATAATCGTGCCCTGCCCGGCCATCAGGCGTGGCACCGAGTGGTTGGTGCCGATCGTCCCCGGATTGGTGAGGCTGATCGTGGTGCCGGCGAAGTCGTCGGCACCGAGCTTGCCCGCGCGGGCCCGGCGGATGACGTCCTCGTAGGCGTTCCAGAAACCCGCAAAGTCCATCGCCTCCGCGCCCTTGATGCCGGCGACGACGAGCGAGCGGGACTTGTCCTTGCCGACCAGGTCGATCGCAATGCCGAGGTTGACGTGCTCGGGGGTGACGAGCGAGGGCTTTGCGTCGATCTCGGCGAAGTAGTTGTTCATCTCCGGGAAATCGTGCAGGGCCCGCACGACCGCGTACCCGACGATGTGGGTGAAGCTCACCTTGCCGCCGCGCGAGCGACGCAGATGGTTGTTGATGACCACGCGGTTGTCGGCCATCAGCTTGGCGGGCACGGCGCGCACGCTCGTAGCGGTGGGCACGCTCAGCGAGGTCTGCATATTCAGCACGACCCGCGACGCGGCGCCGCGCAGCGTGGTGGTGCCTGGCGCCGAGGTCTTCGCTGCCGGTTTGCCGGCGGGCCGTTCTGGCGCCGGCCCCTCGGCGGGTGCATCGGCCTGCTCGGGTGTGGCCTGTGCCTTGGGTGTGGCCGACGGCTCGGCGCCCGGCCGGGGCGGCGCAGTGCCGGTGTCGGTGGGCTCTGGGGCGGGTGCGGCTGTCTCGCTCGGTGCGGCTGCACCGGGCTCGGCGGCCGCGGGCGGCATCGAGGCGCCGTTGCCCGGGGCCGGACGGTAGTCGGTGAAGAAGTCGTGCCACGCCTCGTCGACGCTGCTCGGATCGGTGAGGTAACGCTCGTACATATCCTCGACGAGCCACTCGTTCGTACCGAAATCCCCTGGATCAGGAGCAGACTCGCTGCCTGTCGACTGGTACGTCGTCACGATGTGCGGCCATCCTCGGGGTTGCCTTCGCGGGTTTCAACCACCCAGATTACCCGTCATTCCGTCCCGCCGGGCGGGCGGCAGGCCCTGGTGATCAACGCGCGCAGGGTGGTGGCGTAGCGGCGGAAATGCGCACCAGCTGCGAGTCGATCGCGGAGCGACGGGCTGGCGGCGCGCCCCGTCACCGGTCGACGAGGCGGCGGACGAACTTCAGACCGGACCAGGTCGCGTCGATCGCGGCTACTTTCACGTCCACCAGCCCGCAGGCCAAGCCGTGGTCGCGCACGTCGTTCTCGTTCAGGTCGGTGCGCACGCCACTGGCCTTCTTGGGCCAACACACCCACAGCGCCCCGGCGGTCGTGAGCGAGTCGATGAGGCGCGCGAACCCGTCGTGCAGTCGGCTGGCATCCGAACAGAACAGCACGACGACCTCGTAACGCCCGGCGCCCCGGCGGCGGTGCACGGTAACGGCATCGGGCAGCGGTTCTGGCACGAAGCCCGCCGGGGAGCTCACCAGCAGCAGACGTGAACCGGTCTTGATGCCGAGCTTCTGCGCCAGTGGCGTCCCCGAATAGCCGGCTGTCATGGCCACCAGCCTCCGCGCAGACGGGGAGCGGCTACTCGCACGCCACGCCGTCGCTGTCGCGATCGAGCCCAGCGCGATAACCCGGATCGCCTCGGTGCAGCGGAGCTAGCCCGGCCGCTCGAACCGCAGCACAGTTCGGGTAGTACGCCTCGGTGGCCGTCGGCGCGACCACCACCACGGGCACCGCCCTGGTGGTTACCGGCGGCGGGGTGCCCGGCGGCGAATGGCGGACCGAGACAGGACCGGCAGCGCCCGGCTCCACCGTCAGCGGTTGGCCGTGGCAGGAGACCAGGACGCGGGCGATCGCCACGCCTTCGGCCGACGTGATCGAGAGACCGTACTTCAGTTTCACCGCGACCTGGCGAGCGACATAGCTGCACCGAAAGCTCTTGTTGGCGGGCAGCCACGACGCCGCGTTGGCCGCACCCTTCTGCTCGTTGGCCGGGCCGTCGACGGCGAGCAGGTCGAGCGGGTCATTGGCCAGATTCTGCCGCTGCCGCGCGCTCGCCTGCTGGGCGCCGCTCTGCCAGGCATCACCGAGCGCGACGACGTGATCGATCTGCACCCGCGCCGAGGTGGCCGAACCGCGGACGAACTGGATCGCCGCCGCGGTATAGGGATCGTCCAACCGTCCGGAGAGCACGACACAGTCGTTTGTACCGACTTTCACGACGACGTCGTGCAGGTCCCGGCGCAGGATGTCGTTGCGGGTATCGCAGCCATTGCGCCCGAAGGGGCCGTCGTTGTCGTCACTCCAATCCTCGCCGAACGCGCTGCGCGCATAGTTGGTCATCGGTGCGCGGCCCTTCACCACCAGCCGAGTGAGGGCGGCCTGGGCAGTTCCCGCATCCGGCGTGACTACCGCCGCTGTAGGCGTAGTCACCGCGGGCCCCGGGCGCGCTGAGCTGGCTGAGGGCTCGGTGTGAACGGAACCAGAGCCAGTCGCGGTCGGCGCCTGCGACGTCGTCGGCGTGCATCCGGCCAGGATGAACGCCGCCGCGATGGCGATAGCCGCCGAATGCCTCTGCCCGTTCCGAGCTGTCACGTAGTCCCGTCTGTCGGTGCAACCCCCGATCTCGTCTGCAGGTTACGTCCCGACTGGCAGCATGGGGGTGCGGCGCGTCAGCCGCCGCGGCCACAGAAGGCGATATGGATCGAAGCAGGTGATTTCCTTGGAGCGCGGCGCGCCCAGTT
>JALYVG010000153.1 GCA_030853345.1 Actinomycetota bacterium
GGTGCCAAATGCGCGCAGATCGGTTCATCTGGTCGTTACTTCGACCGCCCGAGAGGATTCGTTACCCAGCAGCGCGCAGTGCCCTCGATTCGGCGGACATCGCCGGCGGCGTTTCAGGCGCACACGACCACCTGTGTGGCGTCGCGCCCAGGTCGGTTCGACGGAACCGGTCGCCGAGTAGCCAGACGCCGATGGGTCGCGGCGCGTGCCCGACGTGCATCTACGCGGTGCAGTAGACGCCAACCTGGAGGTGACCTACCACCATGCTGTCAGTTGTGGCGACTTCGGCCATCATCCGATCAAGCGCTGTGTCGATGCCGACCTGGTCGCTGGTAGCGACTCCAAAGCGCTCCATCTCGTCAGCAAACTTCGAGCGAGATTGCGGACCTGCAAGACGACGTCCACGGCGTCCGCTCCACGGCCATAGATCGAGATCGGCGCGGGCTCGGGCCACCCAAGGATCCCGTGGCCGTGAGGGGATCGGTGAGCGGGACGCCGCGGCTTCTAGGAAGCTTGCCCGTTGCCGCTCGCGAGTCCGTGTTGAGCAGCGATAACCGCGAGTCGCTTGTCGCGCGTCCAGAGCCGGGCACCGGTCGTCAGCATCGTGGCGGCGAGGAGGTGCGCGTCGATGTACCCGATGCCTAGACCGAACAGCTGATAGTGGTCGATCAGGGTGAGCACTTCGACGTCTGTCGCGGCTTTGGCCTGCGGGAGATTGCGGAGTAGCGCGAGGATCTCGCTGCGCTGCGCGAGATGACCGAGCGCCAGTTCCCCGGTCACCCAGGAGTGGGCGAGCACGTTGCCGTTCTGGAGTAGCGCTGCGAGTTCCGGGTCGCCGCGGCGGAGGTGGTCAATCCAGACCGAGGTGTCGACGAGGATCACGCAGGCGTGGTGTGACGTCGTGGGACCGGCGTCACGGCTGGCTCACTGCCACCGAGCTGGGCCAGCCGCCGGGCGCTCTCGCGCTCGATCAATGCACCTAGGGCTTGCCGAACCAGCGCGCCCTTCTCGGTGGTCCCCGTCAAGCGCTGAGCTTCCAAGACAAGATCGTCATCAAGGGACAAAGTTGTTCTCACTTCGACCTCCAGGCACGTGCGAAAGCATCAAATGATGATGATACACGTGCACTACCGTCCCGGTCGGGGATCCTTCTTCGGCGCAGGGCGTGGTGACGAACGCGCCCCGGCGCTTGGGATGCTTTCCGTGCCGCGCACGTCGGCTGGCTGGCGGCCTTGATCGGGTTTTCACGTCCCTGGACCACATGGTGCTCCTTGCGGTGCCGCGCACGCTCGTCTACTTTGCCGAGCGTGAGCACGCGCGAGTACTACCCCGCCGGGGTGCCCTGCTGGGTCGACACTGATCAGCCCGACGCGGCCGCTGCCGCGAGGTTTTACTCCGGGCTTTTCGGCTGGGAGACCGAAGATGTGATGCCGCCCGACTCGGATCAGAACTACTTCATAGGTCGCCTCGGCGGCCGGGACGTCGGGGCGATCTCGGGGCCGTCCGAGAAGCCCCCCGTCTGGACCACCTACGTCAGCGTGGAGAACGCCGACGACGCCGCCAAGGCTGTGCGCGACGCGGGCGGGCAAGTGATTGCGGAGCCGTTCGATGTCCTCGACGCGGGGCGCATGGCCGTATGCGCCGACCCCGAGGGCGCTGTCTTCTGCCTCTGGCAGGCGGGACAGAACCGCGGCTCCGGCGCAGTCAACGAGCACGGCGCAGTGAACTTCAACAACCTCCACACGGACGACCTCGAGGGTGCGGAGGCCTTCTACACCGCGGTGTTCGGGTGGGAGACGATCGATGTCGGCTCGCCCATGTGGACGCTGCCCGGCTACGGCGACCACCTGGAGGAGATCAACCCGGGGACGCGCGCGAGGTTTGCGCAGATGGGCGCCCCGGATGGGTTCATCGACGTAGTAGCGGCGATACTGCCACGCGAGGGCGGCCCGGCGCGCTGGAGCGTCACATTCGCCGTGGACGACGCCGACGCTGCCGCCGAGCAGACGCGGAGGCTCGGCGGCTCTGTGCTTGCCGAGCCCCAGGACGCGCCGTGGGTGCGCTTCGCGGTGCTCGCCGACCCGGCCGGCGCGGCCTTCACAGCCAGCCAGTTCGTGGCGCCGGAGCACTGAGAGAAGGATTCCCTGGCCGGGTGGTCGTACCGGGAGAGGACATAGGGGCAGGGTCGAAGTTGGCGGTGCTCGGTCGCGCCGTCGACCAAAGGGGCCAAGATGCTCACGGACCTCGGCCTGCTGCTCACGACCGTGCTGTGCCCCGACGACGATCTCCTGACCGAGCGGGCGAGAGCCTCCACAGCGGGATCCTTCCGGGACACACGGGGCGGTTCGAGGCGCGCATAAAGACGACCGTCGACGCCCGCGCTGGCGCCTCGGACCACGCCTTATTCGGCGTTAGCCAGCATGATCATGGTGCCGGGGCGAGCTCTTGGGACCGCGCGCGTAGCTACGACCTCGCCGGGCTGTTGCTGCTTGTCTGGCTTGCCTACTACTCGATACGCAAGGTCAGAACTCGTGTCGCTGGTGGACGAGTCCCCCCTCGGACGATCCGAGAGGCCCTTTTCTTCCAACGGGAGGGCCCCAGGCTGCCGCCCGGGGCAAGTACTCGTGCAGCTCCGACACTCACCTGCGGCACGGACCCAGCGCGCTGCGGGGCGACACGACGGCCTCGTCTACGAGCACGTTGCTCCGATCTCACGGGTCGTCCGGCCTGCCGGTGCTGGCACAACCGTCGCCGC
>JALYVG010000166.1 GCA_030853345.1 Actinomycetota bacterium
CCACCCCAGCCGCCATCTACAACACCCTGCCGAAAGCCACCCCAACTACCGATCGCACCGACGACACCCATGACCGCGTCCGCCACGACAAGATCGACAACGGTGGCGCTGTCACCCTGCGCATGAACGGCCGCCTGCACCACATCGGCGTCGGCCGAACCTACGCCCGAACCCCCGTCATCCTGCTCGTCCAAGACCTCGAAGTCCGCATCGTCGACGCCATCACCGGCGAACTACTCCGCGAGCTCACCATCGACCCCCGACGCGACTACCAACCCACCGGACGCCGATCCGGACCAAAGCCACAGCACAAATGACAACAGCCGAACCCGCGAAACGCAGGTCCGACTGTCGCCGATGTCTTGAGACATCACCCTGGCGCGCCCGGCAGGACTCGAACCTGCAACCTCTTGATCCGTAGTCAAGTGCTCTATCCGTTGAGCTACGGGCGCTGAAATGTACCGACCGGCGACTCTACCGGGTCGCGCGCTGCGACCAGACTGGATTGCCGACGAGCCAGCAGCGGAGGCTCCGGGATTCGAACCCGGGATGGGCTTGTGACCCAAACCGCATTAGCAGTGCGGCGCCATAGACCAGACTAGGCGAAGCCTCCTGGGGCCGGTTCAGCACGCCGAATGCGCTGCAGAGGCACCGGGCGGAAAGCCTACAAGGTGGCGGCGGGGGGCTCAAACGGCCGCGAGTTCGACGGACTCAGGCCCGCCCGAGGAGCTTCTTCAGCCGGTGCGGCCGGACGATGAACGCCTCAGCCTCCAGGGCGGCGATCGCGATCCGCGGCAGGTCGCGGCTGGACGGGTAGGAGATGAACCGAGGTTCCCAGTACGGCCGGAACTTCACGTTGAACCGGTACAGCGTCTCGATCTGCCACCACCGCGACAGGAAGATCAGGACCCACCGCCAAGCGCGCAGGATCGGTCCGGCGCCGATCCGCTCACCCCGCTCGATGGCGTCGCGGAAGGCTGCGAAGTTCAGCGAGACGCGCCTCACCCCGAGGTCGCCGCCGTCCTCGATCACCTTGGCGATCATGAACTCGTTCAGGCCGTTGTCCGAGCTGCGGTTGCGGCGCATCAGGTCGAGGGACAACCCGTCGTCACCCCACGGCACGAAATGCAGGACGCCGGCCAGCACGCCGTTCTGGTGGGCAGTCGCCACGACGCAGTCCGGGTCGGACGGGTCGCCGAGTCGCGACAGCGCCATCGAGAACCCTCTTTCCACCGCATCGCCGCGCCAGGCTGCGGCCGCGCGGACGAGCTCCGCCATCTCCTCGCGGCCGATTTCACCCGCACGGCGCACTCGGACCTCGTAGCCGGCCCGGCAGACCCGAGTGCATGCCTGCCGCACACCGCGCATCGGCCGGCCCTCGAGGGTGAAATCGCCGGCCTCGACGATCGCCTCGTCGCCGAAGGCAAGCGCGGACAGGTCGCATTCACGCTTGTAGATCGTCGCGCCCAACTCGCTGCAGCCGATGACGGCCGCGGTCCAGCCGTACTCGTCGACGAGCTGGCGGTAGGCGTCCATCGCACCCGGCCACGCCTCGGGATCACCGATCGGGTCACCGCTGGCCAGCGCCACCCCCTGCACCACCCGGTAGGTGATCGCCGCCTTGCCGGTCGGCGACCACACCACCGACTTGTCCCGGCGCAAGGCGAAGTAACCCAGCGAATCCCGCCCGCCCTGTTTGGCCAGCAGCGTGCGCAGCCGGTCCTCGTCCTGCGGCGATAGCCTGGCGATCGGCTCGGAAGGGCGCAGGGCCAGGAGCGCTACGGCGATCGTCGTGAGCAGCCCGAACCCGAACAAGGTGGCATGGAAGATGTCGTCGAACCGCTCGCCACGCATGCCGATTCCGCCGCCGCCGCCGACCAGCGAGAACAGCACCTCCCGCAGCTGCGCCCAGAACGACGGGTGGCCGACCAGCCGGTCTCGGTAGGCGTAGAGCATCAGCATCCCGTACACGATCGCGACACCGGTGAACTGGAAGAAGACAAGAACGGCGAACCAGCGACTGCGCGGATCGGACTTGGCCGTGTAGCGCGAGCGCGCGGTGATGAGCAGCACGAGCAGGATGACCGAGATCACCGCCTCGCCGACCCGCACGCCGCGGACGACGTGGGCCACCGTCATGACCGCCGCGATGACCACGGCCGCCCGCCAGGCCCGGCGCTTGCGCTTGCGCAGGGCGGCGGCCAGCCGCAGCAGCAGCAAGCCGGCCACCACACTGACGGCAGTGGCGGCCGCGCTGGCCGGCACCGGGATCACGCGGGTGATCGCGTGCACCCGGAAGCGCTCGTGCGGGTCCAGGGCGCCGAGTAACGCCAGCAGCCCGAGCAGCGCGGAGATAGTGGCGATGATGCCGGGCGCGCGGCGCAGATACCCGCTGCGCCAACCGGTGCCGCGGCTCGGAGCCGCGGCCTCGACGGCCGGACGTTCAACAGCCGTACGCATGCTTCGCCGGCTCTCTCATCGTCCAGTGCGGCCCGGGTTGCCGGGGCGCACGCGCGCAGCGGGTGCGCGCATGCCCCATGGTGCCTTACAGAGATAAGAGGGCCGTCAGAAGGTCCAGGCCGGTGAGCGGGTCAGCGGACCTCGACGAGCGGGATGAGGATCTCTTCGATGATCGCCGAGATGTCACGCTCGGTGATCCGTTCGCGCTGCAGGAGGACCCGGTGCATCAGCACGGCGGGCAAGACGTCGGCGACGAGCGGGGTGACCGCGTCGGGGCGTACCTCGCCACGCTCCACGCCACGCCGCAGCAGGCTGAGCATGGCCGCCCTTCTGGGGGCTTGGAAGCGGGCGTCGATCTCGCGGGCCAGCTCGGGATCGGCGGTGGCCTCGAGCTTGACCGCCCGCATGGCGGCACCGGCCGGGCTGGTCAAGATCTTCGTGATCGTCCGGGCGACCTGGCGCAGGGCGTCGGCCGTTGTCATGTTTCTATAGTCTGGGCCGAAGCCGCACTGCTGCGCGGTCGGCAGGCCAGCGCACAGCGAGTCCAGGACCAGCGCCTGCTTGGTCGGCCAGCGGCGGTAGATGCTCGCCTTGCCGGTGCGGGCCCGGGCGGCCACGGCCTCGACCGAGAACTGGGTGTAGCCGACCTCGGTCAGTTCGGCGTAGGCAGCCTCGCGGATGGCATCCTCCAGCGCAGCGCCACGTTTGCGCTGTGCAACGAGCGGAACTGCGGTCATACGCTGTCAGAGCCCTCCGTCATGCTGTGAGCGAAAATCCGATAGTGCACGGTTGCGTTCCTTAAGCTGCGTGTCCTAGTGTACCCAATTAGAGAACGCGCGCGTCCACTAAAGAGTTCGCCTCTCCTGCGGCTCAACCGCTCGAACACCTCGAATGGAGTTTCCTCGTGACAAACACCAGGCCTGTCAAGGTCGCGGGCCGACGTGGCGCCCGGCGCCACGCGAGTCCGGCGCTGGTGCTGCTCATCATCGCCGGCGCTCAGCTGATGGTGGTGCTCGACGGCACGATCGTCAACGTCGCCCTGCCGTCCATGAGCGAGTACTTCGGCAAGAACCAGACCGACATGACGTGGGCCTTGAACTCCTACTCCCTCGCCTTCGGCGGTCTGCTCCTGCTCGGCGGGCGCTCGGGTGACATCCTCGGCCGGCGCCGCATGTTCATCGTCGGCCTGTTCCTCTTCACCTCCGGCAGCTTCCTGGCCGGCATCGCGGTCAACTTCCCGATGCTGCTCGCCGGGCGTGTGGTACAGGGCCTCGGCGGGGCCATCGCCGCGCCGACCGCCCTCTCGCTGATCACCAACGAGTTCGAGGAAGGGGCCGAACGCACCCGAGCGCTTGCCGTGTACGCCGCGGTGTCTGGTGCCGGCGCGGCCCTCGGCCTGCTGGCCGGTGGAGTGCTCACCAACTACTTCAGCTGGCGCTGGGTGCTGTTCGTCAACGTGCCGATCGGCGCCGTCCTCATGGTCGGCGCATTCATGTACCTGCACCAGACCGAGCGGCTCAAGGGCAAGTTCGACCTCCTCGGCGCGTTGCTGTCCGTCGCCGGCATGGTTTCGCTCGTCTACGGCTTCATCCACGTCGCGCACGACGGCTGGGGCAACACCGAGACTTTCCTGGTGTTCACCGCGGCCATCGTGCTGCTCGTCGGCTTCGGGCTCTACGAGGCCTTCGTCGCGGCCACGCCGATGATGCCCATGCGCATCTTCGAGAACGGCAGTCGGCTCGGCACCTACCTGGTGATGCTGGTCGTCGGCGCGGCGATGTTCGGCATGTTCTACTTCATCACCTTCTTCATCCAGGGCGTGCGCGAGTACAGCGCGCTCAAGACAGGGTTCGCCTTCCTTCCCGTGGCCTTCGTCATCGGCATCACGTCGCAGATCGTGGCCAAGCTGCTGCCGAGGTACGGGCCCAAGGTCCTGATCGTCATTGGTACCAGCATCCTGACCGTCGCCATGCTGTGGCTTTCCACGGTGGACGCGCACTCGAGCTTCCCCGGCGTGCTGCTGCCCGGCGAGCTGGTGCTCGCGCTGGCGATGGGCTTCCTGTTCGTCCCGCTGACTACGGTGGCGGTGTCCAAGGTGGCCGACACCGACGCCGGTTTGGCCTCGGCGCTGCTCAACGTCGGCCAGCAGGTCGGGGGCGCCATCGGCCTGTCCGTGCTGGCCACGGTGTTCGCCACCTCGGCCAAAAGTTACGCCAGCGACCACGCCCAGAGCCTGCGGACCGCCATCGCCACATTGCCCGGGCCGCTGCGCGAGCCGCTGGGCAAGTTCGTCAGCAACTCCGGGGGCAATGGGGTGCAGCCGGCCGACATAAAGAAGTTCGTCAACGGCCTGCCGGCCAGTGAGCGCGGTCCGGCGGCGGGTTTCTTCAACGGGCCCTACCGTGACTTCGCCCACGACCTGCAAGCGCACGCCTCCGGGCGCGGCTTCTTCGCCGGTGCGATGTTCGCCGTCGCGGCGATCCTGATCGCGGTCTTCGTGATCAAGATCAAGAAGGACGAGGTGCCGGCCGACGCGCCGGCCGAGGCCGCTGTCCCCGCCTGACTCTTCGCCACTTTGACCCCGCCAGCGCTGCGCACGCGCACACATCACGACGATGGCGGGGTCAAAGTCGGGGGCTTCAGCACTCGATGACGTTGACGGCCAGGCCGCCGCGCGAGGTCTCCTTGTACTTGTCCTTCATGTCCGCCCCGGTGTCGCGCATTGTCTTGATCACCTTGTCCAGGCTGACGATGTGCCGCCCATCGCCGCGCAACGCAATACGCGCCGCGTTGATCGCCTTCACCGCGCCCATGGCGTTGCGCTCTATGCACGGCACCTGAACCAGGCCGCCGATCGGGTCGCAGGTCAGGCCGAGGTTGTGCTCCATACCGATCTCGGCGGCGTTCTCGGCCTGCTCGGGCGTGCCGCCCAACACCTCGCACAGCGCGCCGGCCGCCATCGAGCAGGCCGAGCCGACCTCGCCCTGGCAGCCGACCTCGGCACCGGAGATCGAGGCGTTCTCCTTGTACAGCACGCCGATGGCGCCGGCACTCAGCAGGAACCGCACCACCGCATCGTCATCGGCGCCCGCCACGAAGCGCACGTAGTAGTGCAGCACGGCGGGGATGATCCCGGCCGCGCCGTTCGTCGGGGCGGTGACGACCCGTCCGCCGGCCGCGTTCTCCTCGTTGACGGCCAGCGCGAACAGGTTGACCCAGTCCATGACCCGCAGCGGATCGGTGGAGTGCTGCTCGGCGCACAGCCCTTCGAACAACTCCGGCGCGCGGCGGCGCACTTTCAGGCCGCCGGGCAATACGCCCTGCTGCGCATAGCCGTTGTGCACGCACTCCTTCATCACGGCCCAGATGTCGAGCAGGCCGGCGCGCACTTCGGCCTCGGAGCGCCAGGCCGTCTCGTTGGCCAACATCACCCCGCTGATCGGCAGGCCGGCCTCGGCGCAGCGCCTGAGCAGCTCGTCGCCGGAGCTGAAGGGGTAAGGCAGCACGGTGTCATCGGGCTTGATCCGGTCGGCGCCGGCCGCCTGCTCGTCCACCACAAAGCCGCCGCCGATCGAGTAGAACGTGCCCTCGCGCAGCAGTTCCCCGGTGTCGGAGTACGCGAAGAACCGCATGCCGTTGGGGTGGAACGGCAGGCTGGTGCGGCGGTGGAACACCAGATCCTCGTAGGCCAGGCTGGCCTCGTGCTTGCCCAACAGTGTGATCCGGCCGGCTTGGCGCACCGCCGCCGTCCGCGGGCGGATGGTCGAGGTGTCGACCGTCTCGGGGCGCTCTCCTTCCAGGCCGAGGATCACGGCGCGATCACTGCCGTGCCCGCGCCCGGTCGCGCCGAGCGAGCCGAACAGCTCGGCCCGGACCCTGGCCACGCGGTTCAGCAGACCGTCCTCGGCCAGCCCCGCGGCGAACGTGCGTGCCGCCCGCATCGGGCCCACCGTGTGCGAACTGGACGGACCGATACCGACGGAGAACAGGTCGAAGACGCTGATGGCCACCTACCCATCATGCGCTGCCCCGTGCGGACGGCGGGCCGGACTGCCGTGAGTCCGGGCGCTACCGGGGCGCGCAGATAGGGTCCCGGTGTGAGCAGCCCGGTCGTGCGTCGTTCGCCGACCCACGCGGCCCGGGTGCTCGCCGCCACCCAGCTCACGCCGCGCATGCGCCGGGTGACCGTGCAGGCCGACACGATGATCGACGTCGTCACCCGGCCCGCGCAGGATGTCGAACTGTTCCTGCGTGAGGACGGCGGTCGCCGGGTGAAGCGGCGTTACACGATCCGCCACGCCCGCCCAGATGCCGGCGAGCTCGATCTTGACGTGCTGCTGCACGGCCACGGCCCCGGGGCGACGTGGGGGGCGAGCGCGCAGCCCGGCGACCCCGTCGAGTTCCAGGGCCCGCGCGGCAAGTTAGAGCTGACCAGCGCCGCGTGGCACCTGCTCGCCGGTGACGAGTCCGCGCTGCCCGCGATCGCCGCGATCTGCGAGGCACTGCCGCCGCAGGAACAGTCGATGGCCTTCATCGAGGTCGGCGACCACTCCGACGAGGTGCCGCTGACGGCCTCTGCCCAGACGCACTGGGTGCTGCGCCGGGGCGCCGACGTCGGCACGCCGACCCTGCTGCGTGCCGCCATGGACGCCCTACCTCCGCCGCCCGGCACCGGGCACGCCTACCTGATGGGCGAGACCCGATCGATGGTGGCGCTGCGCGCACTCCTGGAGGCGCGCGGCGTCGCGCACGATGCCATTTTCGTCAAGGGGTACTGGAACATCGGTCGTCCGGACCGCATCAAGGGCCGCTCGCCCGGGGGGTGACGCCAGACATCGGGCCGGTCAGGGGAGCGGACCGGGCCGCCCAGGTGCGCCCGATGCTGATCAGCCCTTGCAGTCCTGCAGCACGAGGGGCACCAGCAGGCCCCCGAGCAGGATGAACGCGCCGCCCTCCCGCGAGGTCACCGCACCGCGAACCCGCGGCCAGAACTGCAGCGTGCGGCCGGTGCCTCCGTCGACACACCACAGCTCTTCTCCGCCGCCGCCGCTGCGGACCCAGACATCGTGGTCACCGGCCGCTTCGATCCAACTGCTGGGTCCGAGCCGAGTGGTCACCGGGCTGGCGAGTACCGGTTTCAGCGTCGCCGGATCCAGCCGCACCACGACCGCGCCGTCGACCGCAGAGCCCGACCCGGCGAGCCAGATCGCGCCGTCCGCGGTGACTCGCAGCGTGCCTCCGCCGACCGGTACCGCCGCCTGCCGGTCCTGTTCCTTTCCGGTGATCGTCACCTGCTGGACGGACGGTTCTTTGCCCAAGACGAGCGCGAGCAGTCGGCCGCGCTTCGGGTCGGCCGCCACCGAGGCGACGTATCCGACCGGGCCGGGCATGATGTCGGGCTGGTCCGCACCCGGGGCGATGTCGGCCAGGCCGGTGGAGCGGGCCAGGTACAGATGCCCATGCAGCGCCGCCGCGTCAAGGATGGGCCCGTCGGCGTGCATGGTGCGCAGCCGATGCAGGTTACGTCCATCGAACTCGATGATCTCGCCACCCAGTGCGTCGACCACCCAGACTCGGTTCGCTTGGTCGTCGAGGACGAGCCGCGCGGACGCGCCCAGTCGGGTGCGGCCGGCGTCGTCCAGGCTGACGCCGAACGCGGTGGCATCGGCGATCTTGTACAGATGACCCGGCTGGAGAAGGAAGAGCGGGACGGTGACAGCCAGGTCGACGGGCGTGCTGACCTGGTCGATCGGTATGGGGCTGCCCAGGCCGGAGGTTGACGTCGGCGAGACCGCCGACTCCGCAGGCTGCGGTGCGGGCGCGGGCGCGGCCGCCGGCGTGTTCGGTGATTGCGCGGCGAGGGCGCCGACGACGACGGCGACGAGCAGCACCAGGAGGCCGACGGCCCAGCGCGGCACCTGGCTCTGGCCGAAGTCGACCGCGTCTTCGTCGATGGCCACTACCGGCGTGCCGTCGTCGACGAAAAACTCGACCTCACCCGGAGCGCTCATGGCCAGCCTTCTACCGATGTCCTCCGGTTGATAGTGCGCCGCGCAGTCTGCCGACGCCAGCACGCCCGGTGACGTGAACTCGGTCAGACGTGCTGATTTCGCACATTCCGCCGAGACCTGTACCGATTTCAGCCGACACAACCGTCCCATTCACGCTTTCGGACGGCCCCTCAATCAATGACATAGCCGCGTGCCCAGCCGAGATCACGCGGTCATCCGCTCCGCTGTCTACAGAATCGCTTCAGGTCGATAGTGCGCCGCCGTAGGGTCGGAGGCGAGGACGGCGTCGACGCTGCGGATCACCGCAGCCACCTGGGCACGAGCGGCGCCGGTGAACGAGAGCGGCTCGGCCAGCAGGCCCTGGAGCTCCGCCGCGGACAGGCCCAGGCGGGAATCGCGCGCCAACCGGTCGAACAGGTCGTTTCGGTCGGCGCCCTTCTCGCGCATCTCCAGCGCGACGGCCACCGCATTCTCCTTGATTGCCGCGTGAGCCGTCTCGCGACCGACCCCGGAGCGCACCGCGGCCATCAGCACCTTGGTGGTGGCGAGGAACGGCAGGTAACGATCGAGCTCACGCTCGATGACGGCCGGGAAGGCACCGAACTCGTCGAGGATCGTCAGGGTGGTCTCGAGCAGGCCGTCGATGGCGAAGAACGCATCGGGCAGCGCGACGCGGCGTACGACAGAGCAGGACACGTCGCCCTCGTTCCACTGGTCACCGGCCAGTTCGCCGGCCATCGATGCGTACCCGCGCAGGATTACCGCGAAGCCGTTCACCCGTTCGGCACTGCGGCTGTTCATCTTGTGTGGCATGGCCGATGAGCCCACCTGGCCCGGCTGGAAGCCCTCGGTGACGAGCTCGTGGCCGGCCATCAGCCGGATGGTCTTGGCCAGCGACGACGGCGCCGCCGCCACCTGCACGAGGGCGGTCAGCACGTCGTAGTCCAGCGAGCGGGGGTACACCTGCCCGACGCTGGTGAGCGTGTGCGTGAAGCCCAGGTGCCCGGCCACCCCCGCCTCGAGCTCGGCCAGCTTCCTGTCATCGCCGCCGAGCAGGTCGAGCATGTCTTGCGCTGTGCCGACCGGGCCCTTCACTCCGCGCAGCGGGTAACGCTCGAGGAGCGCGTCGAGCCGGGTCAGCGCCACGAGTAGCTCGTCTGCCGCGGAGGCGAACCGCTTACCCAACGTGGTGGCCTGGGCCGCGACGTTGTGCGAGCGCCCGGCCATGACGAGCGAGTCGTACTCGCCGGCCCGCCGGGCCAGCCGGGCCAGTACGGCCAGCGTCTTCGTCCGGACCAGCGCGAGTGAGGAGCGCACCTGCAACTGCTCGACGTTCTCGGTCAGGTCCCGGCTCGTCATGCCCTTGTGAATCTGCTCGTACCCGGCCAGTTCCGCGAACTCGTCGATGCGGGCCTTCACGTCGTGGCGGGTGACCCGTTCGCGCGCGGCGATCGAGTCCAGGTCCACGGCCTCGGTGCCCCGGTCGACGATGGCCTGGTAGGCCCCGATCGCGCCGTCGGCCACGTCGATGCCGAGCGCAGTCTGCGCCCGCAGCACCGCGAGCCAGAGTTGCCGTTCCAGGACGACCTTGTGTGCGGGCGACCAGAGCGTGGCCATCGGCACGGAGGCATAGCGCCCGGCGAGGACATTCGGGATGGCAGGCTTCACCGCGCCATTGTCTCAGTCGAGGGCGAGCAGGCGGGGATCCCCAGCCAGCGCCCGGAGCTGAGACATCGGCGGCCGCCACCCGGGCAGACCGCTGAACTGCACCTGCACGACGTATCCGTCCTCGGTGACTGCGCGGACGTAGCCGATCGACTGCCCTGGCGGCCGGTCGATGCCTTCGGTCGGGCGCTCGACCGGCACGCGGCCGAGGCGCTCGACCACGACGCTGATCATCACGTCGCTCGCGCTCGCGCCAACCTGTCGGAAGTACAGCCGATCAGGGTGCCGTTGCCACACGCTGGAGTGGCTGTCGGACACGGCGTGCGGCAGGTAAAAGCGGATCGCGTCCAGAACCCCGGCCGGCACCGAGTCCACGCTCGTGCAGGTGATCGTGGCAGGGCAGTGCGCCGGGTCGTCCTTGCGGAAGTTGGGCCGTCCCGGTGTCACGTCGACGGGCGAGGGCCCCAGCGTCGCCGTGGACGGCCGCGGCGTCGGGACGGACGGCGGCACGGCCCGGTGGGTGCTGCGGTGAGCCGAGGCGAGCCGGGCACCCGCGAGCCCGAGCAGCACGGCGAGGGCGAGTGCCGCGACGAGGCGGCGGCGCTGCGGCGTGCCGAGCCAGCGGGGGACGGTCAGCTCGGCCAGCTCGTCGTCCGGGTGCGGCTGCTCAGACACAGATCTCGCCGCGTTCGGCACGCAGCGCGATGTCGCTGCGGACCTGCGCTCCCTCGAGGTCGACCCGGCGCACCAATGCGTACGCCCGTTCCCGCGCGGCCGTCAGCGT
>JALYVG010000203.1 GCA_030853345.1 Actinomycetota bacterium
ACGCTGAACGCGACATCGGAGTGCGTTGCGTCGATCTGCCAGGTTCCGGAGCGGTATCCCGGTGCCGTACTGGCGCTGGTGGTGACTTGAGTCATTTCGCCATCCTCGGGTGTGAAGTGATTGAACTTTCAACTTCGTCAACCGAGCATGGGGATGATTCATTCCCGCCGGGCCGGCGCCACCACCAGCGTCTGCAGCGTTGACCCCACCGGACCGCAGACGTCGGCCAAGGTCGAGCGAGCCAGCCCCGACCCGGTCGGTCCGAGAGTCGTCGCAGCGTCCATGTGCAGCCAATCTCCGATCACCGGGCGGGACAGGTGCACGTCGAGGTCGACGTTCAGGAATGACCACTGGTGCCAGTCGAGAACAGACGAGATGCCGCTGGCGGAATCGCCGATGAGGGCGGCCCGTTGCAGTCCCGACATCGCCCGGCCCTCGAGCAGCTCCAGCCGCGGGCGAGCCCACACGATACCCGGGCCGGGCTGGTCGATATTGCCGCGGACCGCGCGCCATTGGACGCTGTCGCCGTAGGGAAAGCGCATGTTCAGCGGCGAGGTCCCAGTCGGCGGCTCGACCGGCTCCGGCAGCGGTGCGGCGATCCTGGCGGTGTCGCGACCGGCTACCAGCCAGATTCGCGCGTGCAGGCACTCTCGGCCGCCGGCCCGCAGCGTCGCCTCGACCAGCAGTGCGCTGCGGGCGGATCGGACGATTCGGGCCTGCGTGTGTACGGCGGCCACCGGCACCGGGCCGACGAACTCGGCGGCCAGCCGGACGGCAAGCAGGTCCGCACGGCCGGTTTCGGCCGCCGCGACGCGCTCGGCTTCGGCCACCAGCAACGCGTTGGGCGGCCCGCCGTGCTGGAGTTCCGCCGCCCAGGGGCCGCCGGTTTCTGGGCCGGCCAGGTAATGAGCGCCCGCCCCGTCCACATCGAGAAGGTCAAAATAGCTGGTGTCCACGAGGCTCCAAAGTAGACGTCCCGATCATGCAGGAGACGTTGTATGATCGCTGAAGAAGGGGCGAACGGCACATCCCTCCCGTGCCGTCGCCCCTTCCCTATGCCCGAATCAGGTTTGCGCGACCAGGACCCAGGTCACCGGGATTCGCTGGAACCGAATACCTGCTCCCGACGAATTCCAGATACCAGGCCGGACGATCCGGCCATGTCTGGCTCTCGCGGAGGTCGTCCAGAGTGACACGCCGAAAGATCGCAGTAGTCGGCAGCGGCGTCGCCGGCCTCACCGCCGCCTACGTCATGCAACGAGACGCCGACGTCACCCTGTACGAAGCCGCGGAGCGCCTCGGCGGGCACGCCGACACCCACGACGTCCCGCTCGCTGACGGCCGCCTGATCGGCATCGACACCGGGTTCATCGTGCACAACGAGCGCACCTATCCGCTGCTGCGCCGCCTGTTCGACGAACTGGGCGTTGCCACCCAAGAATCCGACATGAGCATGTCGATCTCGTGCGGTGGCTGCGGCCTGGAATACGCCGGCGGCCGCGGGGTGTCCGGTTTACTGCCGTCGCTGCGCGCGGTCGCGAACCCGCGCTACCTCCGGATGCTCGCCGAGGTCGTGCGTTTCCATCGCCGCGCCCGGGCCCTGCTCGAGCGCGACGACGACGGTCAGACGGTGCGGGAATTCTTGGCTGCCGGCCGGTTCTCTGGCTACTTCGTCGCGCACTTCATGACCCCGCTGATCGCCGCGGTGTGGTCCACCGCACCCACGCAGACCGGTGACTACCCGGCCCGCTACCTGTTCACGTTCCTCGCCAACCACGGCATGCTCACCGTCACCGGAGCACCGGTCTGGCGCACGGTGGTCGGTGGCTCGGCTCGTTACGTGGAACGCGCGGCGAAGGGGCTGACCTCGGTGCAGACGTCCACCCCCGTACGCAGCATCACCCGGGTGGACGGCGGCATCGAGATCCGCGACGACGGCGACGCGATCGCACGCTTCGACGGCGTGATCATCGCCACTCATCCGCACCAGGCACTGGACATCCTCGCCGACGCGACCACCGCGGAGCGCGACGTCCTCGGCGCCATCGGCTACACGGTGAACCCGGCGGTCCTGCACTCCGACGTCTCGGTGTTGTCCCGGGCCCCCCGGGCGCAGGCGTCGTGGAACTACGCACTGCCCTCATGTGACGCGAGGCCGACCAACGTGCACTTGAGCTACAACATGAACCGCCTGCAGCGCCTGGACACCGACCAGACCTTCGTGGTCACGCTCAACGGGGAGGCGAGAGTGGACCCGAGCACGGTGATCGACCGGATGCGCTACGAGCACCCCGTCTACACCTCGGAGTCGGTGAGCGCCCAGCAGCGGCTGCCCGAACTCAACGACGGGCTCATCGCTTACGCCGGCGCGTACCACGGTTGGGGCTTCCACGAGGACGGCTGCCGTTCCGGCGTCGCCGCCGCGGCCAGCCTTGGAGTGGACTGGTGAAGGCGGCCCTCTACGACGTGCAGATCGCCCACCTGCGGGCTGCTCCGGTGCGCCACGAGGTACGCCACGGCAGCTACCAATGGTTCGTCGATCTGGACGACCTGCCGCGACTGCCGCCCGGCCTCGGCTCGCTGGCCCGCTTCGAGGCGCGGGATCACTTCGGTGACCCGGATCGCAGTATCCGGGCCAACGTCGATGCCTACCTGGCCGAGAACGGCATCGATCTGCGCGGCGGCACGATCACCATGCTGGCCAATGCACGCAGCCTGGGCTACGTGTTCAACCCGCTGTCACTGTTCTGGTGTCATGACCCTGGCGGCGCGCTGGTGTGCGTCGTGGCGGAGGTCCGTAACACCTACGGCGGCCAGCACTGCTATCTGCTGCACACCGATGACGCCGGCCGCGCCGACACCGAGAAAGTGTTCTACGTCTCGCCGTTCTATCCGGTCGACGGTTTCTACCGGATGAGCGTCCCGGAGCCGGGGGAGCGGCTGGCGCTGAACATCACGCTGCACCGCCCGGACCAGCCGCCGTTCACCGCGTCGGTCCGGGGTATGCGCCGCCGCGCCGGGTTGCGCACGGTACTTGCCACCACACTGCGCCGCCCCTTCGAGACCTGGACCGTCCGGGCCTTGATCACCAAGCACGGTATTGCGTTGTGGCGTAAAGGACTGCCCGTGATCCGTCGCCCCCGAAACGAGGAGGACCCCATGTCCAGCAAGCGCACGGTCGCCGACCGGCTCGCCGCGTTGATACGCGAGACCGTCGGCATCGACCTGCCGGTGCGGCTGCGCGCGTGGGACGGCAGCGAGGCCGGCCCGAGCGAGGGCCCGGTGCTGGTCATCCGCTCGCGCCGGGCGTTGCGCCGGCTGATGTGGGCGCCGGGGGAGCTGGGCCTGGCCCGCGCATACGTCACCGGCGACATCGACGTCGAGGGCGATCTCGCCGACGGCTTCCGGCGTGCCTGGCAGCTTGCCCGGTCCCGTCCGGAAAGCAAGGTGGTGCTGACGACTCGAGCCAAGGTGTCGGCGGCCCTGACCGCGGCCAGGCTCGGTGCATTCGGACCGGCGCCGAAGCCACCGATCTCAGAGGCGCGGTTGACTGGCCGGTTGCACACCCGCAACCGCGACCGGGCGGCGATCTCGCACCACTACGACCTGTCCAACGACTTCTACCAGCTCTTGCTCGACGAGACGATGGCCTACTCCAGCGCCTACTTCACGGCGCCGGACCAACCGCTCGTCGATGCGCAGCGCGCCAAGCTCGACCTGATCTGCCGCAAGCTCGACCTCAAGCCGGGCATGCGGCTGCTCGATGTCGGTTGCGGCTGGGGTTCGCTGATTCTGCACGCGGCCGAGCACTACGGCGTGCATGCCACGGGTGTCACGCTCTCGGCCCAGCAGCGCGATCACATCGCTAAGCAGGTCGCCGACCGCGGCCTCGTCGACCGGGTGGCGGTACGGCTGCAGGACTACCGCGAACTGGCCGAGACCGGCGACAGCTTCGACGCCGTGAGTTCGATCGAGATGGGTGAGCACGTCGGCGAAGAGCAGTACCCGATCTATGCGGGAATTCTGCTCGGCGCCCTCGCCCCCACCGGCCGGCTCCTGCTGCAGCAGATGTCGCGGCACATCGACACAGCTCCGGGCGGAGGCGGGTTCATCGAGGCCTACATCGCTCCGGACATGCACATGCGCCCGCTGTCGCAGACGCTCGGGTTCCTCGAGCAGGCCGGCTTCGAGGTGCGCGACGTCGAGGCCATGCGCGAGCACTACGTCACGACGGTGCGGCACTGGGTCGCCACGTTCGAGGCGAACTACGAGCAGGTCGTCGCCTTGGTCGGTGACGAGGTCGCCCGGGTGTGGCGCCTCTATCTGGTGGGCGGGGCCCTGACCTTCGAAGAGGGCCGCATGGGCGTAGACCAGATCCTGGCGGTCAAGCCGACCGCATACGGGGCCAGCGCGATGCCGGCGACACGGCCGTGGACGGCGGATAACGTCTAGGCGTGAGCGGATTCTCGACGACGCCGTTCCTGCACGCCCTGCCTTGGGCGGCGGGAGCGGTTCTCGTCGTGCTGGCGGCGACGTTCGTGGCGTCGAAGATCGCGGGCAAGCACAGTGTGATCGACACCGCGTGGGGGCTGCTCTTCGTCGCCGTCGCGATCACGGAGTTCTGGCGTTCGGCCGGCCACGGCGATCCGCTGCGGCGCTGGTTGCTGCTCGTCCTGCCGGCGCTCTGGGGGCTGCGCCTGGCGCAGCACATCGGCCGGCGCACCATCGGCAAGCCGGAGGACCCGCGCTACGCCGAACTGCTCGCCAAGGCAAAGGGCAACCCTGACCTGTACGCCCTACGCATGGTCTACCTGCTGCAGGGGATCCTGGCGCTGGTGATAGCGGCGCCCATCCTGGTGGGTGCGTTCGAAGGCGGCCCGGTGTGGGGACTGGCCTGGGTCGGCGTCGGGCTCTGGTGCGTCGGCGTGTTCTTCGAGGGCGTCGGCGACCGGCAGATGGAGCGGTTCCGCCGCGACCCGGCCAACAAGGGCAAGGTCATCGACACCGGGCTGTGGCGCTATACCCGTCATCCCAACTACTTCGGCGACGCCTGCATGTGGTGGGGCATCTTCCTCGTCGCCGCCGAACGCTGGCCGGGCGTGCTGACGGTGTTCGCGCCCATCCTCATGACGCTGCTGCTCACCAAGGGCTCTGGGGCGCGGATCCTGGACAAGCACATGTCCAAGCGCGCCGGCTGGGACGAGTACGCGGCACGCACCAGCGGTTTCTTCCCACTGCCGCCGAAGTCAGCCAAGCGCCCCTGAGCCACCCTCGGCTGCGCTGCACGGATCTTGTTGCCGTTCGTGTGTCCGGGCCGGTCATCCGCAACAAGGTCGCGGAGGGCCTGCAGGGCTGCCGTGCTACGCCGTGTACGCGCCGCGCAGGACGCTGGTCCCGCTGTAGGTGTAGGTGGCCGCATCGACGTCCTGGACGCTGACCTCGATGGCGTTGTAACGCGACATCAGGTTGGCCGGAACGGTCAGGGTCGCCTTGCCGTCGGTGTCGATCCAACCGATCGGCTGCATCTGGGAGCGCGCCTTGTTCGTCAGCCACACCTCGTAGCGGTGCTGCGTGTCGAGCTTCGGCAGCGACGCGGCATTCAGTTGCATCTGGCCGTTCGTGCGCACCGTCGCCTTGGCCGACGCGGTCCCGCTTTGGAAGGCGTCCAGCGCGACCGAGCGGCCGGCGGGCGTGTTGTGGTCGCCGAGGTTCTGGATCAGCGCGGTGCCGCCGGTGCCGATCACGATGCCGGCGGCGATCGCGGCAACTGCGTAGAGCGGGCGGCGCGAGCGACGGACCGGGCGCGCGACCTGCTCTGCCTCTTCTCGCACCTGCGCGAAGATCGCGCTCAGGTCGGGCAGTGTCGCGCTGTCGAAGGAGGCGGTGGCGTGCTCCTGCGAGGAACCCGCCACGATCTCGGGGGCGAAACGCTGCGCCGACGTGAGCGAGGCATGCGCGACCACCGCGGACACCAGTTCCTGCTGGCAGTCCTCGCAGGTGCGCAGGTGAGCGGCGGCGCCTTGCACGACGTCGCGAGTGGCCTCACCGGTCAGGAGCCGGGGCAGCTCTTCGGAGATGTGGGCAGTCATTGTTGCTCCCGTGGGTTTTCCATCAGTCCTGCCATCCGCTGCAAGCCGCGCGACGTGCGCGTCTTGACCGTTCCCAGCGGAATATCCAGGGCGAGGGCGATCTCGGTCTGCGTGTAGCCCTCGAAGTAGGCGAGTTCGATCACTTCACGCTGCAACTGCGGAAGCAGGTCCAACGCGGTGCGAACCTCGTCGGCCCAGACGAATCGCTCGGCGACCTCACGGCCGTCGTCGCCGGTGATCTCCCGCATGGAGTCGATGGGGACCACGACGTCGCGCCGCTTGCGCAGGTGGTCGATGGCTCGCTTGCGGGCGATACCGAGCACCCAGCCACGCAACGAGCGGTTCGGGTCGTAGCGTTCGTGGACCCGCCACACCTCGTAGAACACTCGCTGCATGACGTCTTCGATGTCTGGCTGCGGCACGTAACGCGCAAGATAGGACATGACGAGGGGCCCGAGGGTGCGGTAGCAGTCCTCGAGCGCCTCGGGTTGACCCTGATTCAGGCGTTCACCGATCTCGGCCAGGGCGGTCTCCACAACCCCCATTCGTAACGCAAACCGCCCTCGGTTTCACCTGGGCGCCGCGGGTTTGCCTCACCCAGTGGACGCTCGGATGCGCCCGCGCACCTCGCCCAGGTCGATCCGGCCGTGCGCCGCCGGTGCGCTCGCGCTGATGACGACCTCATCGCCGTCCTCCAGAAAGGTCCGCTGCGTGCCGTCGGGCAGCGTCAGCGGCTCGGTGCCGTTCCAGCAGAGCTCGAGCAGGCTGCCCCACTGGCCGCGGTCGGGTCCGCTGACCGTGCCGGAGGCGACCAGGTCCCCGGTGCGCAGGCTGGCCCCGTTGACGCTGAGGTGGGCGAGCAGTTGGGCCGGCGTCCAGTACATCGTGGCGAACGGGGGGCGCGAGATCTCCGCGCCGTTCAGGGTCACTGTCAGGTCAAGGTCGAGACCACTCGGCGCGGCCGAGTCGTCGAGGTACGGCAGCGGCTGCGGGTCTCGTGCGGGCGGCGCAACCCAGGCGGCCGCCAGGGCGGCCAGCGGTGTGATCCACGCCGAGATCGAGGTGGCGAAGGACTTGCCCAGGAACGGGCCGAGGGGCACGTACTCCCAGGCCTGGATGTCGCGCGCGGACCAATCGTTGAGCAGGCACACCCCGAAGACGTGCTCGGCGAAGTTGCCCACGGCGACCCGGGAACCCAACTCGCTACCGGTGCCCACGACAAACGCGACCTCGGCCTCGATGTCCAGCCGCGCCGACGGCCCGAACGTGATGGTGCCGTCGGCGC
>JALYVG010000224.1 GCA_030853345.1 Actinomycetota bacterium
TGTGCACCGTCCTCGGGCGTGGCCCAAGCGCCCCTCTTCGGGCGGGCGGGCTCCGGCGTCGCGCTTGCTGGATTCCTCGCGGGGGCGGGCGTACTCGTGCTGCGCCGCCGCCGCCGCCCGGCTGACATCCGATAACTACCTAAGCTCGCGGAAGGAACTCCCCATGTATGGAAAAACAGCGATAGTCGGTGTCACAGCTGGTGCCGGGGGCCTGGCTAACACCGGATTCGGCATCGTTTGGTACGTCGTGGCGGCATCGATGCTGCTGGTTGGCGGACTGCTCATGCTCCGGTGGGGACACCGGCGTGCCGCGCCACGCTAAACCGGCGGCGACTGCGCGCAGCCATCGGGTCCTCTGGACGCGCTGGCTGGGCGCAGTGGCGCTCGCTGCGGCGGGCGGGTCGCTGCTCGCGCTCGCGCAAGCCTGGCGTGGGCTCGAGGCGACGCTGTCGGCCCATGCGATTCAACTGCTCACGGGTCAGACAACTGAGGCCGTGCCCGCGCGGCACATGCTCATCCTCTACAAGAACACCTCAGTGCAGTCGATCTTCGTCCTCACCAGCGAGTGCAGCGTGGCCTATCTGCTCGCGGCGTTGCTCATCGGCGCCGCGCCGCTGATGCTTCTGCGTCAGCTTTCCCCGACGCGTACGGCGACCGCAATCAGCGTCGCCGCCGCCATCCTCGTCCTTGTCAATGTGGCCCGTCTTACCGCCATCGGAGCCACCGTGTCGAAGTGGGGCCGTGACCCGGGACTGACCATCGCCCACACCTACCTCGGATCAATACTGACCGTGGTGGGGACTTGCGCTGCCGGCGTGGCATTCGCCGCGGTGCTCGTCGTCCGGCGCAAGCCCAGCCGTCCTGCGGCGGCGTAAGGGGAATCATGCAGCACTTCTTCGGTTGGATGTCCCAGGTGATCCTGGCGCTCGCACTTCCGTACTTCGCGATCTCCTTGGTGCTCGGGATTCGGGTGGCCCGCCGCAGCGGACTGCGCCTGGACAGCCAGGAATCTGGACCCGGCCCCGACGGAGTAGAGCTGCCAAACAGTGAGCTCTACTTCCTGGTTCCGTGCCTCAACGAGGAGATGGTGATCGGCGAGACGGTGCGCGGCCTGCTGGCCAATCCGCGCTGCACCGTCATCGTCATCGACGACGGTTCATCCGACCAGACCGCAGCGCGGGCGCACGCCGCCGCCGCGATGTGTGGGCAGGTCGACCGCCTGATGGTGCTCACCCGTAGCGGGCCCGAATCCCAGTGCGGAAAGGGCGCAGCACTTAACGCCGCGTACCCGATCGTCGTCGACGACGTGGCAAGGCGCGGTCTTGACCCGAACGATGTCGTCGTTGCGGTGATGGACGCCGACGGTCGACTCAGTGCCGGCGCCGTCGGCGCTGCGTTGACACTGTTCACTGACCCCCGCGTCGGCGGCGTGCAGCTCATCGTCCGCATTCGCGACCGAAAGAAACTGATCGCTCAGTTCCAAGACATCGAGTTCTGGATGATCTCGGCGTTGTCACAGTTCGCCCGGTCCATCAGTGGAACCGTCAGTCTGGGTGGCAACGGTCAGTTCACCAAGCTCAGCGCGCTGCAGCAACTCACTGGTGAACCATGGAGCCGCTCGCTTACCGAGGATCTCGATCTCGGCCTACGGCTGATAGCGGCGGGATGGCGAGTGACCACGACCACCCGCGCCTACGTCGACCAGCAGGCCGTGGACACGTTGCCCCGCCTGCTGCGCCAACGCACCCGGTGGTACCAGGGACACATGGACTCGATACGCCGCCTACCCGAACTGTGGCGCTCGACCAAGGTCAACGAGGTCGCCATCCTTGAAGTGACCTCCTACTTGCTCGTCCCATGGGTCATCGTTCTGCCTTGGTCCATCCTGCAACAGTGGATCATCTACGAGATCTTCGCGGGCTCCGGACAGGGAATCTTCGCGACAGGCCTGGGCGGCCTGTCATGGCAGGTAACGTACGCGCTGCTCTGGTACATCCTGTCATTCGCACCGAACCTCATGATCGGATTTATCTACGCGCGACGCACCCGAGCCGTCACCCTGCGGCGAGCCCTCGTACTCGGGCACCTGATGATCGCCTGGAATTACATCGGCTACCTCGCCGCATGGCGCGCGCTGGGCCGGATGGCGCGCGGCCGGACCGACTGGACCAAGACAACCCGAAGCAACGAAACCGATCCGGTGCCGAGCGGCACTCGAGCGGTCCTCAGCGCGCCGGCCTTGACCGTCGGCATGCAGATTGCTCACGTTGCACTTGGGCGCTCCCCGGCAGAAGCCGGGCCGTCGGTGCGCAGGACTCGCAACACCCGACCGCCCCGACCGCGTACACATCCGAGGGTTGCGCAGCACCAACGCAAGAATGTCGGGAACGGCGATACAGGTCGCCACCGCGATCCACACCATCAGCCCTGAGCCGCGCTGACCCTCGCGCATGGTCGCGATGGTTGGCTGTCGATGATGGACAGTGACTGCGAACGACTGTCTCAAGGGCCGGCCAAAGACCAGCAGAGATCAACTTTTCGACGCCAAATCGAACGCGGTCGCCCGGTTCTACCCGGCGTTGGTGTCGTAGGTGTTGAGACCGAGGTGGCGCCAGGCGTCGAGAAGTTGCCTGTCGCCTGAACCAGCCACCAGAACACGGTTCGCCACCGATTCGGCGGCCGCGGCGTGAACAGCATCGTAGCCGCGAAGCGACAGGGCGTCGGCCAGGTGCGCGGCTCGCGTCACCAGCGGCTGATCGATCTCGATGATCTGCATCTGCGACCAGACGTCATCGAGACTGCGAAGCGCCAAGCGCTGCTGGCGCGTCGTCAGCCTTCCGAGGCGACGTGCTGCGGCGAGCGCCGCTGAAATCTCGACGTAGCCAATTCGAGCCGCGACGACATCGTCCGCGTCGTTCCACAACCGTTGGCAGGCTCGCGAGCTGGACTCCTCAATCAGGATCGGCACGAGTACCGAGGTATCGAGGTACGCGATCAACGACGCTGTTCGGCGATGAGGTCGCTCACTGCGGAGCCGGTGGCAAGGGGCTTCGGCGCCGGCCGTTTCGGCGCCCGCGCGGCGACGACCCGTCCTTCGTCAAGAAGTCGCTGCAGCGCTGTGGGCGCGCCCACTGGGACGATGCGCGCAATGGGCAGGCCGTGATCAGTCACGGTCACGGTGCGGCCGGCTCGAACCTCGGCAAGGTGGCGACTCAGTCCGTCGCGCAACGCGCGAATCCCGACGTTCATTTGCACCATCCTTCGTAGCCACTTTCAGCGTACTCGCGGTGGCCACATCGTGCCGCCGAAGATCTGCGGAACTACTGCCATCGGGCTTAGGAAACACGACCTCATGCGGCGCGGACTGCCACTCCAAGGACCAGATAAGGACCAAAGGAGGATGTTTGATCAAGCGTGTGAACGTGCAAGTGCGTCTAGCCCCAATGAATACGGGACTTCTGACTGGTGGGCGATACTGGGATCGAACCAGTGACCCCTGCCGTGTGAAGGCAGTGCTCTCCCGCTGAGCTAATCGCCCGCATCCGCTTGCGGCGGGCATCCACCCGCCGGTCCCGAAAGCTCGCCAAGCCTACACGGCACCCACCGGGCCGGTGCCTAGATCAGCCGGTACAGGTACCACGATCCGAGCAGGGCCGCGACCAGGAACAGCACTCCGAGCAGTCCGACGGCAATGCGTACGAACCATCCCTGGCGGCGGGTCCAATCCCCCCACCGCCCGACGAACTGACGGCCCCGGCCGAGCAGCCGGGAGGCCCATTCGTATTCGGTGGCGAGCAGACCCAGCCCGGCGAAAATGATGAGCACGCCCGGCCCCGGCAGCGGCAATAGAACGACACCTCCGGCAATGATCACCAGGCCGATGAGGGTGATTCCCACCCGCCACACGACGGCGCCGCCCGGCACGGAGCGCACCCGGGCACGCAGACCGCGGATTCGTCCCGGCGTGCGTCCGGGTTGCGTCGCCGCGGCGGCCGGCGATCCCACCGCCTCGTCCATCAGCCCACCGTACGGGAGCGCGACGTGAACCGGAGCCCCCACATCGGTGACCAAACAGCCCTGGCGGATGGCCATGCCACACCACATACAGTGATCCCCGTGCCGAGCCCCGAACGGATGATCCCCGGCCGAACTGCGATCGCGGTGCTTCTCACCGTGCTCGCGCTTATCGCCATCGTCTTAGCGGCACAACTGATCCCCGACGCGCAGCGCCCGACGCTGCGGCAGGCGCCGCGCACTACGACGACGACGATCACGATCCCGGCGCCGACCGGCCCCTGACCCCCCGGGCCGAGAGAGGACTCGATCCCCGCCGGTGCCCTTACCGTGATTGCTCTTCGTGGGCTTGGGTTTCTGCGCCCTGGTCGGCGGGTGGATGCCGGCGTCGAACTCGACGAGGACGGCGCCGTGGCGGCAGCCGCCAGATGTCAGCGGGCCGGTCAGGTCCCTAGCTTCAGGTGGTAAACCTGCGCGGCATTGCCAGCAAGTACGAGGTCGGCGGTTTCGTCGTCGGGGCACAGGGCTGCGACCGCCCGCGCGTTCTTGGCGATGCCCGGGATGCCCGGCCAGTCGGTGGCGAAGATCATCCGGCGGGTGAGTCGCGCCCAACTGTGGCGGGCGTAGTAGCTCTGCAACCGCGACGGCGGTAGCCCGGACAACTCGACCCAGACGTGCGGGTTGGTGAGCGCGAGGAACGCCGCGGCGTCATACCACCAGCCCCGCCCGCCGTGCGCGAGGACGACCTCGAGCGACCGGAAGTCGCGCAGCACATCGTCGAGCAGGATCGGGTCGCCGAACTTGTTCGCCGCACCCGGGAAGGTCGACGTGCCGCAGTGGACGATC
>JALYVG010000040.1 GCA_030853345.1 Actinomycetota bacterium
CGCGCGCGCTGATCTCTTGAGAGGTGTAGGCCTTGCCGTCGATGTCGACGTTCCATGAGGTGCCCATGTGGCGCTTCACGGAGCGGATCGTGCGGTCGACGTTGGTGACGGCCTGACGCTTGGCCACCTCGCCGACGAGAACCTCGCCGTTCTTGGCGAAGGCGACGACGCTGGGCGTCGTGCGGGAGCCCTCCGCGTTGGCGATGACCTCCGGCTCGCCGCCGCTGAGGACGGCGACCGCGGAGTTGGTGGTGCCGAGGTCGATGCCGACCGCTCGTGCCATGGATGACTCCCTGTGAGAATTAGCTGCCTGGTTCACCGCCGGCGATGTGCTCGCCAGCGTTGGTCTATGTCAACATAACTGAGCCGAAGCCACTCAAGTTCCCGGGATCGCCGTGACTGCCGTCACACTGAAGGCCGTACGGCCGGCGCCGAAGCCGATCTCGGTGCAGTTCGGTCGTCTGGGCCGCGCTAGCGCCACACGATCGCGGCGGGCCTCAGTGGAAGATCTGTTTGACAGTGCCCTGGAAGATGTAGTCCCCCGACTCCGTCGTGGTCACGCTGGTGTAGCCGTACCCGTCGTCGAAGACCTTGGCCGTGCCGCTCACCACGCTGCCGGGAACGGCCGTGGCCCGCAGGAACTTGGAATAGCGAACCCGGACGCTGAACGTGCACGCGCACGGGACGCGGATCGTCAGGTGCGATTGGCTGTACTCCAGCACACGCTGCGGCGGGGCGACGATCGGCGTGGGGTTGGCCACCCGGAACAGGATCCAGTCCGTGCTGGCCCAGACCCGTGTCAGGTAGGGCAGTTCGCCTTGATCCACCAGCGCGTATTCCGGCGACTTGTCGTGCCTGCTGGGTATCGCGACGAAGCCGACCGAGTTGTTGTCGAGCCAGATCTTGTAGGACGTCGGGTCCAGCTGCGGGTTCGACAGCGTCTTGTTCAGCGCGTTGTCCTCCTGCGTCTCCCAGCCGCGGGCCAGCATCGCGTGGTCCAGCAACGCGTCATAGGCGGCGTGCGCGCCGTGCGTGACGATCTCGACCCGGTAGTTCACCAGCCCGGGCAGCCGGTCCAGTTCAGCCGCGAGCGGCTGGTAGTAGGACGTCTGCGATACCGGTTGGCTGGCCACGCGCAGGTCGTGCACCGTGCCGTCGGCGCCCAGCAGCACGATCGGGATGGTGGCCAGCCAGGCGATCCACAGCCGCCGGCCACTGGTGGCCACCACGGCGACCGGCACGCAGAACCACGACAGCCGGGCGAAGTTGGACCCCATCCCGTTGGGAACCACGACCAGTACCAGTGCCGCGAAGATGGACAGGTAGATGACCGTCCGCAGGTAGGCCGGCGGCCGAGCGAACAGGAACAACACCAGACCGGCGACTGTCTCGCCGCACAACCAGTAGGAGAAGGGCTCGGGGCCGGGTGTCCCGAATGCCAGCCCGAGCACGCCCAGACCGACGGCGACCGTGATCACCGTGAGCGCGCTGATCTTGCGGCTCGCCTTGATCTCGATGAACGACCCGGCCACGCCTAGCGCGAGAAACGCCCCTGACACCGGGGAGGAGAAGACGCACAGCAGGGTCAGCGCGACAGCCCACGCGCGGCGGCGCGAGGTGACGGCGATCAAGGCCGCCACACCGAACGCACAGCCCAGGATGAACGGGACGCGCCCGCTCCACAGGTTGATGCCCGCGGCTGCGGTTGCCATTGACACGCCCGCCAGCGGGTGCCGGGCATTTCTGAACAGCACCGCCGACAATGGGGTGATCGCGACGGCAGCCAGTGCACCGACCAACTCGGGGGTGGTCAGCGCCGAGAGGTAGGGAGTGAGCACCGAGTAGTTGCCCGGTGTCGACCCGCCGCCGAACCAGGAGAACCAGTACGTCAGCCCGACGCCGTGCTCTGCGGCGTTGGCCCGCGCGCGGGCTGCCCAGAGGTCGTTGACCCCGGGTTGAATGATCATGAAGGCGATCGCGTTCGCCACCGCGATGAGCGAAGGCAGCACCGACCACGGCCAGAACCGGGATGACCGGGAGGGGGCGGCGAGCGACAGCCGGTCCAGAGATCGCTCGAGTACGGCTGCCACGACCTCGATGATTCCATAACTGAGAGCGGTGGGCCCCCCAATACTCAGCCGCTTAGACCGGTGGCCGAGGCCCGCAGTACGTACCGCCCCGGCACCGCGACCGTCAGCACCGTCCACCCGGAGCCGTCGTCGGCGAGCTGGGCCGTGGGGGCATCGTCGGGTCCATCCACGGCGAGAAACGCCGACCAGCGCACCCGGACGTGCACCGGCCCCGGGCTCGGGACGGCAATCTCGAGGACGGCCTGGTCCGCATCGAGCATCGCCGCGGGGGGCGCGACGATGGGCCTGGCCTGCTCAACCCGCATCAAAACCCAGTCCGCGTTGGACCAGATGGTGCTCAGGTAGGGCAGCGCACCCGTGGAGACCAAGGTGTACTCCGGATTGGGATGCACGACCTTCGTCGGCAGCGCTACGTAGCCGACCGAGTTGTTGTCCAGCCATACCTTGTAGCTGACCGGAGTCAGGTTTGCCGCGGACATCAGGACCCGGTTCAGCGCGTTGTCTGCCTGCGTTTCATAGCCGCGGGCCAGTGCGGCGTGGTCAAGCAGCGCGTAGGCAGCAGTGTGCGTCCCGTCCGCGACCACCTCGAGCCGGTAGCTGCTCAAGCGGGGTAGGTGGTCCAATTCCTGGGCCAGTGAGGAGTAGTAGGACGCGGATGACGTGGGCTGGGCGGCCACCTGAATGTCGGCGACGGTGCCCTTCGCCCCGGAGAAAACGGCGAGCGCTGCGGCGCCCAGGGCAAGCGGTAGCCTGATGCCCGCGGTGGCCACCACGGCGACGGGCAGGCAGATCCAGGCCAGCCGCTCGAAATTGGATCCCATTCCGTTGGGTACCACGACCAGCAGCGGCACGGCGATGACCGCCAGCACCACGACGACGCTGAGGAACGTGGACGGCCGCGCGGCGAGCAGCAGCAGCAGCCCGACGCCCACCAGAACCGCCTGACCCACCCCGAAGCCTTGCGGACCGGGTGAGCCGTACGTGGCGGCCACGAAGATCAGCCCCACCCCAACGGCGCCCATCGTCGTGGCGCTGATCCGTCGGTACGAGGGCGATACAGCGAGCGTCCCGATCAGACCGAAGGCGATGAACACGCCACACACAGGCGAGATCAGGACGGCAGCCAGGGCACCCGCGGCCGCACTCCAGCGCC
Organism: Actinomycetota bacterium; assembly: GCA_030853345.1. Lineage (GTDB taxonomy): Bacteria > Actinomycetota > Actinomycetes > Mycobacteriales > Jatrophihabitantaceae > QHCC01. The sequence goes on from JALYVG010000040.1 coordinate 3,244, forward strand.
GTCCCTCGCGTACCGCGATGAAAACGGCCACGGACACCGCTGTGCCGAGTGCGAACGGGATCCGACCGCTCCACAGGCTGAGGCCGGCGGTGACGGTGGCGGTCCAGGTGGCTGCCAGCGGATGGTTGGTCCCCCGGACCAGTCGCCAGCAGAGCGGAGTAATTGCAGCCGTGGCGAGCGCACCGACCGTCGCCGCGCCGACGAGCGCGGACAAGTACGGTGTCACGATCGAGTAGTGGCCCGGCGTGGACCCTCCGCCGAACCAGGAGAACCAGTAGGTCAGGCCGACGCCGTGCGAGGCGGCCGACTGCCTGGCCCGGGCGGCCCACAGGTCACCGACCGGCGGCTGCAGGATGAGGAACGCCAACGCGCCCGCGGCGGCAGCGAGCGTGGGCGCGCAGCCGGGCGATCTGAGCCAGGACACGACACGGCCGCGCCACACTGATTGGGCGCCGTCCGTCACGAGCGCTGACACGCCTGGGTTGTCCCAACTCTTGGTAACTGACTCCGCCGGACGGCCGGGTTTGGCGATATCGTGCCCCAGTCGTGCGATGAAAACCCGGAGAGAAGATGGGAACTTGCTATGCAGGTTGAGCTTCGCCACAGCCCGTCCTTCACCGTAGCGCGCTGCGTGCTGGCCCCCGAGGAGCCGCTGCGGGTCGAAGGTGGCGCCATGATCGCGATGAGCGCGGGGGTCACGCTCACCTCCAAGGCAGAGGGCGGCGTGATGGCCGGTCTCAAACGCAGCGTGCTGGGCGGCGGCTCGTTCTTCGTCAGCACCTACCTCGCACCCAAGCAGGGCGGCTGGGTCGACGTCGCGGGCGTGCTGCCCGGCGACACGGTCACCATCGATGTCACGCCGGATCGACCGTTCTTCCTGCGCAAGGGCAGCTGGATCGCCAACTCCCACGGCGTGCAGATCGACACGCAGTGGGGCGGGATGGCGAACCTGTTCGGCGGCGAGGGCGGCTTCGGGTTCAAAGCCAGCGGCCAGGGCGAGGCACTGGTCAGCATCTACGGCGCCGTCGACATCATGGACCTCGAGGCCGGCGAGCAGGTCACCATCGACACCGGCCACGTCGTGGCCTACGACCTGAGCATCCAGTTCAAGATGCGCCGGGCGGTCGAGGGACGCTCCATCCAGTCGATGAAGTCCGGCGAGGGGTGGGTCTTCGACTTCTACGGCCCGGGACGCGTGCTGCTGCAGAGCCGCAACCCGGACGCGTTCGCCGCATGGGTGGGCGAGGTCGCCCCGGGCAAGTCACCGCGCGAGGGGCTCGGCGGCGTCGGCGGGGTGGCCGGCGGACTGGGCGGCATGTTCGGCCGCTAACCGCGCCACAGTGGGCCTATCGCGTCGCTCAACAACCGCCCAATGTCACCGAGCACGTGCCGCCCGCCCTCGACCACCACCCGCCCGTCGACGATCACGGTATGCACGTCCGCAGCGGTGGCGGCCAGGATCGCTTGCTGCGGCTCGGCGCCGGCAGTTCTCGGCGTGTCCAGGCGCAACGCGGTGAGATCGGCCCGGGCCCCGGCCTCGATACGGCCGGCATCGGGCCAGCCCAGGCTGGCTTGCCCGTCGCTGGTGAGCGCGGCGATCAGGTCGGGCGTGCTGAACCGGCCCCGGCGCATGCTGGCCATGCGCTCGTTCATCTCCAGCCCGCGGGCCTCTTCGAGCAGGTCGATCACGGCATGCTGGTCGCTGCCCAGGGTGATTGGTGAGCCGGCGTCCTTGAGCGCCCGGGCCGGCCCGATGCCGTCGGCCAGATCGCGTTCGGTAGTGGGGCAGATGGCCACGGACGTCGCCGAGCGGCCGAGTTCGTCGATGTCCGCAGCGCTCAGGTGGGTGGCGTGAACGGCGGTGCTCAACGGGCCGAGGGCTCCTGCACCGGCCAGCAGGCCGGTGGGCGACCTCCCGTAGGCGTGCTGGCACTGCTCGTTCTCGGCAGGCTGTTCGGAGACGTGGACGTGCAGCGGCTTGCCGCGGGCAGCTGCCACGACCGTGGCCAGGTCCTCACGCGGGACCGCTCGCACGGAGTGGATGGCCGCGCCGATCTGCACGTGCCCGCCTGCCCTCAGGACGCTGAACCGCTCGGCCCACGCCTGGGCATCGCGGTCGCCGAAGCGCCGCTGGCGCTCGTCGAGTGGCAGTGGCCCATCGGGCCCGAGCCCGCCGGCGAGGTAGCAGGTGTCGAGCAGGGTGATCCGGATACCGGCCCCGGCCGCCGCGTGCGCGAGCGCCGCTCCCATGGCGTTCGGGTCGGCGTAGGGCGTGCCGCCCGGCCCGTGGTGCAGGTAGTGGAACTCGCCGACGCTGGCCACGCCGGCCAAGGCCATCTCGGCAAAGACGGCCCGCGCCAGGACGAAGTAGCTGTCCGGGTCCAGGCGCGCCGCGACGGCATACATGCGTTCGCGCCACG
>JALYVG010000072.1 GCA_030853345.1 Actinomycetota bacterium
ACATGGCCGTCAGGTAGGCCCGCATCCGCTCGATCTGGTCCTCGTCGGCGCCGGCGAGGGCGAAGACGAACTGGGCGTAGGCGCTGCGCAGGACGGCCCGGCGGTTGAGCAATCCGCTTTGGTAGAAGGGTTTTCCGAAGGCGAGGACGCTCGACTTGGCAATGATCGTCTTGTCGAGGTCGAAGAACGCGGCCGTGTGCGCTGCCGGTGGTGCAGGTTCGGGAACCACCAACCCAGGATACGGATCATCGCTGACACGACGCCGGCGGCCACCGTGTCAAGTGCGTTGTCCACAGTCCAGCGTGCCGTCCACAGGCTCGGTCCTGCGCCGACGACTTGTCGCTCCCAGCCGGTTGGCTTTGGTACGTGGACGGTCCGGTGTTCGGCGTGGTCGGCGGCAGTGGCGGCGTGGGTGCCTCGACGTTCGCTGCTGTGCTGGCTGCGGTCATTGGAGACGCGATGCTCCTCGATCTCGACGTGATGGGCGGCGGGATCGACGTCCTGCTTGGGATCGAAGGGGTTCCGGGCGCGCGCTGGTCGGGACTGCGGGTCGGCAGCGGGCGCCTTGACCCGGGGCTGCTCGCCGACGGCGTGCCCCGCTGGGGTGCGGTACCCGTGCTCGCCGCCGATGCCACCCCGGATTCAGCAGAGGCAGTGGCTCAGGTGCTCGGGGCGGCTTCGTCGTTCGGACCGGTCGTCGTCGATCTCGGCCGCAGCCCCAATGCGCAGCGCGCTGCGGCGCTCAGCCGGTGTGCCTTCGTCGTCCTGCTTGCGGCCGCGCAGGTGTGCGGCCTGACAGCAGCGCGCGCCGTCGCGCACAGCCTGACCGGCACGCCGACCGGGCTGGTGCTGCGGCGCGGGCCGGTGGCACCGTCGGTGGCGGCGCCCATGACCGGCACGGCTCTGGTCGCGGTGGTGCCGGCGCTCAGTGCACCTCGGGAACGCGGCATCGACGCTCGGCGTCCGCCCAGGGCCTTGGCGCGAGCCGCCGCCGGAGTCCTTGAGGGAGTCAAGCGATGACGGACCTGGTTGCGCGGGTGCGCCGGCGGGTGCTCACCGCCCCGGCCGACCTCGACACCGCGGTGCGGGCCGAACTCGACGTCATCACCGACGACGCGGTGCTTGCGGTCCTGCGGCGCGACGTCGAGGCCGAACTCACCGGGGCCGGCCCACTGGAGCCGCTGCTCGCGCTCGCCGGCATCACCGACGTGCTGGTCAACGGCCCCGACGCGGTGTGGATCGATCGCGGCCGAGGCATGGAGCGCACCCCGGTGCGCTTTGCCGACGACGCGGCGGTGCGGCGCCTGGCTCAGCGCCTCGCCTCGGCGGCCGGGCGCCGCCTGGACGATGCGATGCCGTTCGTCGACGCCGCCCTGCCCGACGGCACCCGCCTGCATGCCGTCCTGCCACCACTGACCCCGAGCACGACGGTGTCGTTGCGCGTACTGGCCCGCGAACCTCACGACTTGGCCGACCTCGTCCGGCTGCAGGCGATGCCGGAGCCGGTGGCCGGAGTGCTGACCGCCATGGTCGCCGCGCGGCTGGCCTTCGTCATCAGTGGCGGGACCGGAATCGGCAAGACGACGATGCTCGGGGCACTGCTCGGCTGCGCTCCGGCGAACGAGCGACTGCTGGTGATCGAGGACGCCGCCGAACTCGTGGTCGACCATCCGCACCTGGTGCGACTGGTGGCCCGCACCTGCAACGTCGAGGGCACGGGCGCGGTAGGGCTGCGCGACCTCGTGCGACTGGCCCTACGGATGCGCCCGGATCGGTTGGTCGTCGGCGAGTTCCGCGGCGCCGAGATGGTCGAACTGCTCATCGCGCTCAACACCGGGCACGAAGGAGGCGCGGCCACCCTGCACGCGAACTCTGCGCGCGATGTCCCGGCCCGGTTCGTCGCACTGGGCGGGCTCGGCGGACTCCGGGCCGAGGCGGTGGCGACGCTGGTCGCGAGTGCGGTTGACGTCGTCGTGCACCTGCGCCGCGGACGCGACGGCCATCGGATCGTCGACGAGATCGGGTTGCTCGTCCGGGCCGGTGACGAACTGACCGTCAGTTCGGTCTGGTCGGTCCAGGCCGGACTGGGGGTCGCCGCGCCCCGATTGGCCGCCCTGATCGCTGAGCGCGGGCAGCCCGTACCGGAGTTGCTGGCATGACCGCCCTGGCCTGGTTGGCGCTGGCCGCGGCGCTCGCGCTGGTCCCGCTGCCCTCGGCGGCCTGGCACCGTGCGTTCGGACTCTCCCACCGTGGCCGGTTGGCGGTGATCCCTAGCGGCACCCGTCGGCCGGTGCGGTTACTACCCTCGCCGACGTCGCTGCGGGTGGCCGGCGGGGCTGGAGCGGCGGCGGGCGGATACGCCGTCGGCGGCCCGGCGCTGGCCGCCGCGGCGGCGCTGTTGGCGGCCACGGTGGCCATGCTCATCTCAGCTGCCCTCGCCCGGCGCCACGATTCCCGACGGCGGCGCGGGCTGCTGGCCGCGATCCGGTTGCTGGTGGCCGAACTGTCGGCGGGCAGTCGGCCGGACGCGGCCCTGGAC
>JALYVG010000074.1 GCA_030853345.1 Actinomycetota bacterium
TCATGGCCGGACGGCCGCGGCAACCGCTGGACGAGTTCGGCAAGCAGTGCATCCCGCCCGGGTTGTGCGCTCACCCCGGGCGCCTAGTGCCCAGACAACGCTTGCCAGGCGGCTTCGACGTGGCTGCGTTGGGTCAGCGGTGAGCCGATCGACATGCGCAGGGCGAGGTTGCCGTTCACCACGGTGTGCGTCAGGTAGAGCTCGCCCGAGGCGTTGGCCCGCTCCATCAACGAGCGGGTGGCGACGTCGCCGGCGCACAGCCGGAACGTCACCAACGCGAGCGGGTGCGGCGCCACCAGTTCGAAACGTTCGTCGGCGGCGACCCACGACGCGAACTCCTGTGCCAGTGCGACGTGGCCGCGGATATGGGCGCGCAGCCCTTCCGCGCCGTACCACCGGATCACCGCCCACAGCTTCAACGCGCGAAAGCGCCGCCCGAGCGGCACGTGCCAATCGCGGTAGTCGATCACTGCACCGGACTCGGTGGCTGAGTTGCGCAGGTACTCCGGCAGGATCGACAGCGCGCCGATGAGTGCGGCGCGGTCGGCCACCCAGAACGCGTCGCAGTCGAAGTTCGTCAACAGCCACTTGTGCGGGTTGGTGCAGTAGGAGTCCGCCTGCCCCAGCCCGTCATTGAGCCAGCGCAGTTCCGGTGCGACCGCCGCGACGCCGGCCCAGGCCGCGTCGACGTGCAGCCACGCGCCGTGCTCGTGCGCAATCGTGCCCAGCTCACCGACCGGGTCAACCGCGCCCGTACCGGTGGCGCCGACCGAGGCCACGACCAGTACGGGCGTGACGCCGTCAGCGACATCGTGGCCGATCAGTTCGCGCAGGTGCGCCGCGTTCGCCGCCTGCGTTACCGGGTCGATGTCGATCTTGCGCAAGGCACCGGCGCCTAGACCGGCGACCCGGCAGGCCTTCTCGACCGAAGAGTGGGTCTGGCCCGAGGTGTAGACCGCGTATCGACCGGTACCGACGCCAGTGTGCTCGGTGCGCCCGTCACTGGTGCGGTGCAGCGCAGCGAGCAGGGCCACCAACGCGGCGTCTGACGCGGTGTGCTGGATGACCCCGCCGCCGGGTCCGTCGGAGCGAAACCGTGCCGGCAGCCCGAGCAGGCTGGCCAGCCAGTCCAGGACGTGCGTCTCCAACTCCGTCGCCGCCGGCGAGGTGGCCCAGAGCATTCCCTGTACGCCGAGGCCAGTGGCGAGCAGGTCGCCGAGGACGGCCGGACCTGAGGCGTTGGCCGGGAAGTAGCCGAAGAACGACGGATGCTGCCAGTGCGTGATGCCGGGCATGATGATCCGGTCCAGGTCGGCGAGGACGTCGGAGAACGGCTCGCCCTGCTCCGGAGGATCAGCGGGCAGGGCTGCCCGGATCGCCCCGGGCGCCACCTGGGAGAGCACCGGGAAGGATTCGATGCGCTCGTAGTAATCGGCTATCCAGTCCACGACCTGCCGGCCGTAGGCGCGGAACTCATCCGGAGTCATGTGGGCGCTCACGTTCCACAGTCTGCCGGTCAGGATCACCCGGTCAGCAGGTTGGTCGAAGCGCGGCCCACGTGATTGCCGCCGTCGTAGGCTGGCGAGCACCCACCGACCGTTGATCATCTCGCGTTTGCTGCGCGGTCTCGGCCTGGTGCGCGCACCAAACCAGAGATGATCAACGGCGGCGTAACCCGCGGCGCAACGGCGGCGTAGGTGCAGTGCCCCCGGTGGGATTCGAACCCACATGCCTTTCGGCAATGGTTTTTGAGACCACCATGTATGCCAGTTCCATCACAGGGGCCCGGCGACTTCTGCATCGTAGCGGCGTGCTGCCGGGTGCTGCGCGCCTGCCGACCGGCCGCTCGCTCGCGGTGATCTGGCGCGGGGGCTGAGCACTTGCGTCCCGGCCGGGCCCGCGCAGTGGTGAGACCGCGCCCGATCCGCAGCGGCGCTACGCTGTGTGATCCGCCATACCCGTGTCGTAGGCACCAGTCTGAGAGGGACGCACCGTGGCTGTCGCCTCAGCGAGTGCCTCGACGCCCGGCGCCATGCGCGTGGTCATCGCCGAGGACGAGGCGCTCATCCGGCTCGACCTGCGGGAGATGCTTGTCGAAGAGGGCTTCGACGTTGTGGGCGAGGCCGGCGACGGTGAGCAGGCGGTCGCGCTGGCGAACGAATTGTTGCCCGACGTGGTTATCTGCGACATCAAGATGCCCAAGATGGACGGCATCGCAGCGGCCGCGCAGATTGCCGGCAAGCGCATCGCCCCAGTCGTCATGCTCACCGCCTTCAGCCAGCGTGACCTCGTCGAGAAGGCCCGTGACGCGGGCGCAATGGCCTACCTGGTCAAGCCGTTTCAGAAGCGCGACCTGCTGCCGGCCATCGAGATGGCGACCTCGCGGTTCGCCGAGATCAAGGCGCTCGAGGCGGAAGTCTCCGGACTGCGCGAGCGGCTCGAGGCGCGCAAGCTGATCGAGCGAGCCAAGGGCACGCTGATGTCGATGCACGGCATGAGCGAGCCGGCCGCGTTTCGCTGGATCCAGCGCGCGGCCATGGACAATCGCACGTCGATGCGGGCGGTCGCTGACCTGGTACTCAGCGGCGAGGTGAGCACCGAGCCCTGATTTCGTGGTAAATACTTGCCGGTAGGGGTTGCGCGGGAAGCTCGGGCGGTTGAGATTTGGTCACGACAGGCAACTTGTCAGCCCAATGCGTGCCAAGCGGCCGGTCGTTGTACTAACGTGCGCCAAACCATGGACGGCAGAACTGCGTCCACAAAGGCCCTCATAGGAGGCTATTTCAGTGCGAAATCGTACGTTGACCACAATCACGGTGGTCCTCACCGCGAGTGCCGTGGCTCTGGCGGGCTGCTCCAGCAGCAAGAAGAAGAGCAACGGCGGCGGACTCGGGAACGGCGGCAGCAGTTCGACCGCCAACACGGCTTCCAAGACCTACACCCTCGGCTTCATCGGGGCCTTGTCCGGCCCCAACGCACAGCTCGGCATCAACGAGAAGCAGGGCGCGCAGCTCGCCATCGACCAGGCGAACTCATCGGGCAAGTACAAGTTCAAGATTGCGCTGGACCCGCAGGACAGTGAGGGCAAGGCCGCTACCGCACCTGCGGCGGCTACTTCTCTCATCTCGAACAACGCCGTGATCGGCGTGATCGGCCCGGCGTTCTCCGGCGAGAGCCTGGCCGTCAACAAGAGCTTCTGCGCGGCATCGCCCTCGATGCCGATCGTGACCGCGTCGGCGAGCAACGCGACGCTGCAGACCCAGGGTTGGAGCTGCTGGCACCGCATCATCCCGAACGACAACGTCGAGGGATCGCAGGGTGCTGACTGGCTGGCCCGGACCGGTGCGAAGAAGGTCTTCGTGCTCAGTGACAAGAGCCCGTACGGCCAGGGCGTCTCCGACACCATGGCGAAGGAACTTCGGGTCAAGGGCGTTACGGTCCAAGTAGGTGGCGTCGACGGCACCACGACGAAGAACTACGGCCCGATCGCACAGACGATCGCCTCGTCGGGCACTGACGCGATGTTCTACGGCGGTTACGACGCGCAGGCGGCACTGCTGGCCAAGGCGCTTCAGGCGGCCGGCTACAAGGGCCGTACGGTCAGTGGAAACGGGGCCAAGGACAGCGTGTTCACCAAGAACGCCGGGCCGGCGGGCAATGGCTGGTTCTTCACCTGCGGTTGCCAGGACGCGACGACGGCAACGCCCGCGAAGGCATTTGCCGCGGCGTATCAGGCCGCGTTCAAGCAGCCTCCGTCGACGTACTCGCCGGAGGCCTACGACGCGGCGAACCTGTTCATCTCGGTGATCGACAAGATCGTGAGCAGCGGGGCCACCCCCAGCCGCGAAACGATCCTGGCGGGATTGAAGACGGCGGATTACTCGGGTATCACCACGCAAATCAAGTTCCAGGACAATGGTGAGGTCGAGTCGACGAGCCTGATCGTCAACCTGTTCAAGCAGGCGAGCAACCAGATCACCGGACTGGGCAACATCAACGACATCGCCAAGTGATGTCGTCGCGGTAAGTCATGGCAACGGGGGGCGAACCGGAGCGATCCGGGTCGCCCCCCGGCTTGCCGTCTGTCGCGAGGTGTCGCGCTAGCATGTCGAAACCATCGCCAGGAGGACCAGCGGCGTGAGCCATTCCGAGAACTGGATTCAGCAGCTCCCGCAGAACATCGTCATTGGCTTGGAACAGGGTTCCATGTACTCCCTGGTGGCTCTCGGGTACACCTTGGTGTACGGCGTCCTGCAGCTGATCAACTTCGCGCACAGCGAGGTCTTCATGGCAGGCGGCTTCGGCAGCTACCTGGTCGTCGACGGCATCGTCGGCAAGGGCCGACATCTCACCGGCATCATGGTGCCACTCACGGTCCTCATCGGCCTGCTCAGCGGGGCCGCGGTCGGTGCGGCGATCGCGTGGCTGCTGGAGAAGGTGGCCTACAAGACGTTGCGCCGCAGCGGCGCGCCCAAGCTCGCGTTCCTGATCAGTGCTATCGGTGCGTCGCTGTTCTTATCCAATCTCGCCGGCAAACTCTTCAATCGATTACCTAACAACGCCTTCCCGACGTATTTCGACGTCAACCACCAGGTGCTCAAGATCGGCAGCGCCAAGATCTCATTGATCGTCGTGATCATCGTGGCATCAGCCGTCGTCATGATGGTGTTCCTGGATCGACTGGTGAACCGGACCAAGCTGGGCCGGGGTATCCGCGCGGTGGCCGAGGACGCGCCGACCGCGGCGTTGATGGGGATCAACATCGACAAGACCATCTCCAGGACCTTCGTCATCGGCGGTGCTCTGGCCGGCGCGGCCGGCTTCATGTTCGGCACCGCATTTGGCGTCGGAAACCTGATGGGATTCACTCCGGGCGTCAAGGCGTTCGCTGCAGCCGTGCTCGGCGGTATCGGCAACATCCGTGGGGCGATGATCGGCGGTCTGCTGCTGGGGCAGGCCGAGGTGCTGATCGCGGCCCTGCCGTTCGTCGGAGCCCAGTGGAACGACGTCATCAGCTTCGTCGTCCTGGTGCTCATCCTCATGTTCCGGCCGACCGGACTCCTGGGAGAGCGACTGGGGCGGGCGGCATGAACGCAGTGGCGCAGCCATGGGTCAAGCGCCTTGCTGCCTGCCTGTTCGGCAGCGTCGTCCTGGCGCTGATGATCGGCAAGCAGGAGGGCACCATCAGCGGCGACTTCGGGGTGGCCTTCCGGCATGCCGTGGCCGTGCCCCGCATCTTCGTGTTCCTCGCCATCGGTCTCGTGCTCTTCCTGCTCATCACGTTCTGGCCGTTGACTGCGCCCTACGTGCACCGCCCGGGCGTCGTCCCCCTCGCCTCCGGACTGGCGGCGGTGGTCATCGGGCAGACGGTCATGAATTGGTATGACTACCTCGGGGTGCTGAACAACAACAGCGACGCCAAGTTCGGCGCCGTGCGCTCCGTCGTGAGCAGGACGTCCGGGTTGTCCTGGACGACATCCGCGTTCTTCTCATGGTTGGCCTGGGCCCTGCCGATTGGTGCGGTCGCCATCTGCGCCGCGGCGATCGTGACCAGGCTGCGGCCCCTCGGATACCTGACCGCGGTCCTCGGCCTGGCCGGGGCCGTCCTCGCGTACACCTCGCACAAGGAGGTCGTGGATCTCGGTGGCGGGTACGACCACTCGCTCGGGATGTACGTCGCGGGCGTCGGGTTCCTGGCGATTGCCGCCGCCGGTGTCACCGCGGTCCACTCCCACTCCGACGTCGCTGACCCACGGGCCTTCATGGCGCGGGTGATGGACTTCCGGCAAGGCCTGCCGATCGTGGGGGTAGGCATAATCATCGGGCTGTTCGCGTTCATCTCGGACTGCTGGTTCGCGCCGCAGAACGAGGACGCGAACTTCAGCCAGGCGCGCACCCTCTTCGACGGCAGCGGCATCTCATCGATCGGGTCGCAGTATCTGTCCTGGCTGGGCTGGGCGCTCTTCGCCGGGGCGGCCGTGCTCGCCTTGTTGGCGACCTACCTCGGCCATCGGCTGCTGGCCCTGCTGACCGCCGTCGCTAGCCTCGCCGGTGTCGTACTCACGCTGCTCACCCTGAGCACGATGACCTCGGTCGCGGCGAGCGTCGTGCCCTCCGACGGCGGACGATGGAAGAACCTCGGGGTCGGCGGTTTCGTGGCGTGCATCGTGTTCGCGCTGTTCGGCGCCGCGATGCTTCAAGTACTGGCATCCAGTCGCCCGGCCGGCTCGTCCCGAACGTGGGCCAAGGACTTGCCCGTGACCGCGATGCTCGACAAGATGCGCACCTCGGCGCGGACCAAGGCGTTCCTCGTCATCGGGCTGGCGCTGGCGCTGTTCTACCCCCCGATGCTCCCCGTGACCTGGCAGAACGTGCTGGTGACGCAGATCGGCGTGTATGTGCTGCTCGCCGTCGGTCTCAACGTCGTGGTCGGTTGGGCGGGCTTGCTCGACCTCGGCTACATCGCGTTCTACGCGATCGGGTCCTACACCACCGCCTATCTGGTCGGCTCGCTGCCCAAGAAGCCGCCGAGCTGGCTGCACATGTCACCCCTGATGACGATCCCGTTCGCCATCGGAGCCTGCTTGATCGCCGGCCTGCTGCTCGGCGCGCCGACGTTGCGGCTGCGCGGTGACTACCTTGCGATCGTGACGCTGGGCTTCGGCGAGATCATTGTCGTCGTCGCCACCAACGACCCTGGTGGCTTCACCGGCGGCCCGCAGGGGCCCACTGTGCCGCACCCGGTGCTGAACCTCGGCGGGTTGCACCTCACCTGGGGACAGGACAATCTGCCCTACTGGTATCTGCTGCTCGGCATGCTGATCGTCGTGGTCGTGCTGTTCTACCGGCTCGAGGGATCGCGCTTGGGCCGCGCGTGGGCCGCGATCCGCGAGGACGAGGTGGCGGCGCAGGCATCGGGCGTGAACACCACCCGAGCAAAGCTGCTCGCATTCGCTATCGGCGCGTCCACGTCGGGTCTCGCAGGCGTCTTCTTCGCCACGCAGGTCGGGTACTTCGACCCGACGCTGTACACGCTGCAGGATTCGATCCTGATCGTCGCCTACGTGGTGTTCGGCGGCATGGGTTCACTGCCCGGCGCAATGGCGGGCGCGGCGGTGCTCACCTGGCTGCCGCAGTTCCTCAAGGATCAGGTTCCTCAGAACGATCGTCAGATGTGGATCGGTGCCGCGGTGCTGGCGATGATGATCTTCCGGCCGGCTGGTCTGCTCCCAGCACGCAGACGCAAGGCTGAACTCGAAGGTCTTGACGCACCGGCCTCGTCCGAGACCTCGGCTGTGCCCAGGGCTGGGGCGATGTGACGTGACGTCGACGAGCCAGGCCACCCAGGACGTCGTTTTCGACATCGAACGCGTCACGTTGCGCTTCGGAGGTGTCGTCAGCCTCAATGACGTGACGATGCGGATGTACCGGGGCGAGATCCTCGCGGTGATCGGACCCAACGGGGCCGGCAAGACGTCGCTGTTCAACTCCTTGACCGGCGTCTACACCCCGCAAGAGGGCACGGTCACCGTCGCCGGCCGGGCCGGCGACGCTCCGGTCAGCGTGATCGGCAAGAAGACACACGTCGTCAATCAGCTGGGGGTGGCTCGGACTTTTCAGAACATCCGGCTTTTCCCAGCGTTGACCGCCCTCGAAAACGTCAAGGTCGGAATCGAGACGCGGCAGAAGTCCGGGCCGATCGCTGCGATGCTGGGCATGCCTTGGCAGCGGCGCGAAGAGAAGGAGAGCACGCTCGCTGCGCTTGCGCTGCTCAACGACGTCGGGCTGTCCGGGCGGGGTAATGAACTCGCGGGCGCGCTTGCCTACGGTGAACAACGACGTCTGGAGATCGCGCGCGCACTGGGAACCAACCCCGGCGTCCTGCTACTCGACGAGCCAGCCGCCGGGACCAACCCGGTCGAGAAGCGCGACCTCGCTGAGTTGATCGCTCGCATCAACCGCGAGCGAGACGTCAGCATCCTGTTGATCGAACACGACATGAAGCTGGTGATGTCGATCGCCCACCGCATCATCGTGCTGAACTTCGGCGAGAAGATCGCCGAAGGGACGCCCCAGGAGATCCAGCGTGACCCGGTGGTGGTCGCCGCCTACCTCGGCACATCGGCCGAAGACGCGCAGGAGCAGGCTGATCAGGCACCGGAGCTGACCCTCATCGACACCGACACGCCGCAGGACCAGGAGCAGGCCGATGACTGAATCGATCGACCTGTCCAAGGGACAGACCAGCCCGTCCGCCCCGAATGCGTCCACCCTGCTCACGGTCGCCGACATCGAGGTGCGCTACGGCACCATTCGAGCGCTCAAAGGCGTCAGCTTCCATGTCAATGAGGGTGAGATCGTCGCGTTGCTCGGCGCCAACGGGGCGGGCAAGACGACCACCCAGAAGACGGTGTCCGGAATGTTGCGGCCGTCTCTCGGCGCGATCACCTATGACGGAAAGCGAATCGACGGGATCCCCGCACACGAATTGATCAGCCTCGGGATCTGCCACGTGCCCGAGGGCCGGCACGTGTTCCCCCGCATGAGCGTTCGCGAGAACCTCGAGATGGGCGCCTTCCGGTTCAAGCGGATCGACCAGGACGACCTCGACAAAGTGTTGGAGATGTTCCCGCGGCTCAAAGAGCGCTACAAGCAGTTGGGCGGAACGTTGTCCGGCGGCGAGCAGCAGATGCTGGCCATCGGACGCGCCCTGATGGGTAAGCCGCGCCTCCTGCTGCTCGACGAACCGTCGATGGGGCTCGCCCCCCTGGTGGTGGCGCAGATCTTCGAGATCCTGCGCGACATCAACGACGGCGGGGTCACTGTCCTGCTCGTGGAGCAGAACGCGGCGCAGGCGCTGACCTTGGCCGACCGCGGCTACGTGCTCGAGACCGGCGAGATCGTCCTGGAAGGTACCGGGCAAGACCTGCTGGCCGACGACCGGATCCGGGCGGCGTACCTCGGCGAAGAAATCGCGGCATCCTAGCCAGCCAGGCCGGCATCGACCAAACTCGCTACAAGTACCTGCCACACCAGGCATGCGCGTGCAACCTGCCGAACGGCGCGGCCTAGTGTTTGCGTGATGAGCGGAACGCCGCGCTGACCTCACGTCCGAGACTGGAGTCCTTCGCTGTGTCGCGTATGAACGTGCGTGTGCGTCCCGCTGACCTGTCCGACGTTCCTGGACTGGTCGCGTTGGCCCAAACCCTGGATCTGGGCGCCGGCATGTTCAGTGGCCGTCCGCTGCTGAATACCGCGGGCGGGCACCTGGCCGAGCGCTTCACCGAGATCATCCGCGAAGGTGACCGCACCCTGCTCGCGGCGGTCGACGACCACGGCGGCATCGTCGGCCTGCTTGTCGCCTGTCAGGACGAGATCGGCGCGATCGACCTGACGCCGGTGTTGCACGTAAGCCACCTCATGGTGGCGCCAAAGCAGCGCCGGCGCGGAGTCGGCCGCATGCTGCTCACCGCTGTCGTGCACTTGGCCGACGAACGCGGGATGGACCACGTGCTCGCCACCGCCGGCTCGGGTTCGCGCGAGGCGAACCGCTACCTGGCGCGCCTGGGCTTCGCGCCCCTGGTCGTGCACCGGATCGCGGCGACCAGTGTGCTGCGCCGGGCGCTGGGCATGGCTGATGGCCCGGAACAGATCGCCGTACTGCGCCGCGCGCGCCTGATGCGCGCGAACCGGACCGGGTTCGCTGCCCGGGTTCGCCGTGGCGCCTGAACGCCGCAGCCGAGACTGCACCGCGCGGCAGCCAGCGGCACGACGCGCTGTCGGTCGTTACCCCTAAACTCAGGGCCCGTGACGGCCGTGCAGACCCCAGTCCCGAAGCTCCTGTTGATCGACGGGCATTCGGTGGCCTATCGGGCCTTCTACGCGCTGCCGGTCGAGAACTTCTCGACCACGACCGGCCAGCCCACCAACGCGGTGTTCGGCTTCACCTCGATGCTCATCAACGTGCTGCGCGACGAGGTGCCCACCCACCTCGCCGTGGCGTTCGACGTGTCGCGCCAGACGTTTCGCAATGACCTGTACGCCGACTACAAGGCCGGCCGGCAGGACACCCCCAACGACTTCCGCGGCCAGGTCACGCTCATCCGCGAGGTGCTCGACGCGCTGCGCATCCCCACGGTCATGGTCGAGGGTTACGAGGCCGACGACGTCATCGCCACCCTGACCACCGAAGCGACCGCGGCGGGTATGCAGGTGCTCATCTGTACCGGTGACCGCGACGCGCTGCAACTGGTCACCGACGACGTCACCGTGCTCTACCCGGTGCGCGGGGTCAGCGAGATGACCCGCTTCACGCCGGAACAGGTCCAGACCAAGTACAACCTCTCGCCGCAGCAGTACCCCGACTACGCGGCGCTGCGCGGTGACCCGAGCGACAACCTGCCCGGCATCCCCGGTGTGGGAGAGAAGACCGCCGCCAAGTGGATCCGGGATTACGGCTCCTTCGACGCGCTGGTCGAGCGGGTCGATACCGTGCCGGGCAAGGTCGGCGATGCGCTGCGCGCGAACCTGGCCAGCGTCATCCGCAACCGGCAGCTCACCGAACTCATCCGCACCGTCGAGCTCGATGTCGCCGTCGACGAACTCGAGCGCAGGCAGTGGGACCGCGACGAGGTGCACGCCCTGTTCGACGATCTGCAGTTCCGGGTGCTGCGCGAGCGGCTCTTCGCCACCGTGCAGGCGGCCGAGCCCGAGGCCGAGGACGGCTTCGACGTCGCGGCCACCCGGTTGGGCGTCGACGAGGTCGAGCAATGGCTGGCCGAGCACGCCCGGACCGGCGGCCGGGTCGGGCTGGCCTTCCGCGGCCAGTGGGGCCGCGGCACCGGCGCGCTCACCGGGATCGCGCTGGCTGCCAACGACGACGCCGCAGCGTTCATCGACCCCGAGGTGCTCAGCCCCGCCGACGACGCGGCCCTGGCCGCCTGGCTGGCCGATGCCGATGCGCCCAAGGCCGCCCACGACATCAAGGGCCCGCTGCTGGCCCTGCGTCAGCACGGCTGGACGCTGGCCGGGGTCAGCAGCGACACCCAGTTGGCCGGCTACCTGCTCCGCCCGGACCAGCGCTCCTTCGACCTCGCCGACCTCGCGCTGCGCTACCTGCACCGTGAGCTGCGCAGCAACGTCGAGGAGTCCGGACAGCTCACCCTCGACGGCGGGCTGGACGAATCCGACGACGCTATAGCTGAGGTCGAGACTGTGCGTGGTAGTGCTGTGCGGGATCTGGCCACCGAGTTCGACGCGGCGCTCGAGCGCGACGGCGCGGCGCAACTGCTCGCCGACATGGAGCTGCCGCTGACCTTCGTCCTCGCCGACATGGAGGCCGTTGGCATCGCCACCGACACCGACGCCCTGCTCGGCCTGCAGGCCGAGCTGGGTGGCCACGTCAAGGACGTGGAGCAGGAAGCCCACGTGGTCGTCGGGCGCGAGTTCAACCTGGGCTCGCCCAAGCAGCTGCAGGAAATCCTGTTCGACCAGTTCTCACTACCGAAGACCAAGCGGATCAAGACCGGTTACACCACCGACGCCGACTCGCTGGCCGACCTCTACGTCAAGACCGAGCACCCGGTGCTCGAGCTGTTGCTGCGCCATCGTGAGGTCGCCCGGCTCAAGTCCGTGGTCGACGGGCTGTTGCCGCTGATCGACGACCACGGCCGCATCCACACCACGTTCAACCAGACCATCGCAGCCACCGGCCGGCTGAGCTCCACCGACCCGAACCTGCAGAACATCCCGGTGCGCACCGCAGAGGGCCGTCGCATCCGCGAGGCGTTCATCGTCGGCCCGGACTTCGAATCCCTGATGACCGCCGACTACAGCCAGATCGAGATGCGGATCATGGCGCACCTGTCCCGCGACGCCGGGCTGATCGAGGCGTTCAGCACCGGCGAGGACCTGCACACCTTCGTCGCTTCGCGCGCGTTCGACCTGCCCCCCGACCAGATCGACGGCGAGCTGCGCCGCCGGGTCAAGGCGATGTCCTACGGCCTGGCCTACGGCCTATCGGCGTTCGGCCTGGCCAAGCAGCTCAAGATCACGCCCGATGAGGCCAGGGCCCAGATGGAGGCCTATTTCACCCGCTTCGGCGGGGTGCGCGACTACCTGAACTCCGTCGTGGCCGAGGCGCGGCAGACGGGCTACACCGAGACGATCATGGGTCGCCGCCGCTACCTCGACAAGCTCAACAGCGACAACCGCAACCTGCGCGAAATGGCCGAGCGGGCGGCGCTCAATGCCCCGATCCAGGGCAGCGCCGCCGACATCATCAAGGTGGCCATGCTCGGCGTGCACCGCGGGCTGGCCGAGGCGGGGCTGCGCTCGCGGCTGTTGCTGCAGGTGCACGACGAACTTGTCCTCGAGATCGCGCCGGGCGAGCGTGACGCCGTCGAAGCGCTGGTCCGCCGCGAGATGGGCGGTGCCTACCAGCTCGACGTCGACCTGGACGTGTCGGTGGGCGTCGGGCGCACCTGGCACGAGGCCGCCCATTGAGCTCGCCCGGTCAGTAGGGGTCCGGTGTGGCGCGATAGCCGACCAGCCTGGCCACCCGAAGTCCGATTTTGATCACGACGTTGCGGAAGAACCACGGCAGTTCCCGCACGATGCGCCATCGGTCCGCGGCCGACGGGGCGCAGACCGTGAATCTCGCCATCGACCCGGTGCGGCCCTGGTAGGCCAGCTCGTGGCCAGGCAGGACGTGGACGAGCAGCCCCAGCGTGACCCCGATCGAGGAGAACGAGTCATGCACGAGCACCGGCGTGCCAGGGGGTAGATGTCGCACCCACCGCAGGTCGTCGCGGACCGTCCAGTAGTCATGCTTGCCGTCGATGTAGAGCATGGCGAGCGGCGTGCTCCATCCGGGGCGGATCGACGTGCTGGGCTGCGCGATCAGCTCAACCACGTCCGACACGCCGGCCTCGCTGAGATTCTTCTCGAACCGCGTCCGCGTTGCCGCGCCGCCGAACATCGACCCGGACACGAATGGGTCTACCGCGATCACCGTGCTGCCATTGCGCTTCGCAGCCGTGCCCAGCACCACGGTGGAGCGGCCCTGGTGACTTCCGATCTCGAGGATCGCCGCTCCGGCCGGGACCTGCTCGGCGGCATCCCACAGCGATTGACCCTGTGCTCGGGTCAACCAACCCCCGATCGGGTCAGCCGCTGCCCAGGCGTCCTCAAATCCGGGCATCGGGCAGGCTCCTTCTCCTCGGCGGGCCGTGCGAGCGTACCCGCGACCCGATCCGAGCCGGCCCCACCTGCAGTTCACATGGCCGAGGGATTTCCGACACAATGCCCACATGACTCGTGCTGCACGACACGTCGGCCAGGCCGTCGCCCTCATTGCCTGCACCACCCTTGTCCTGGCCGGCTGTGCCAACGCCAGCACCAAACTGTCAGGTCGCGAGAAGACGGTGCGCTCCGACACGACGAATGTGTCGTACAAGGACTGCGGCGCGTCGTGCACGGGTGACATCGACGGCGCGAAGTACGCGATCAAGCTCCCGAAGAAGTGGAACGGCACCCTGCTGCTTTACTCACACGGCTACCGCTTCGCCCAGCCCGGGCCGCCCGACTTCGGTCCGGTGAGTACGGCCGCGCAGGTGTCCTCGACGGACAAGGACGGCGCTGGCGCCGACCCGCTGAGCCAGAAATTGCTAGGCGAGGGCTACGCGCTCGCGGGCTCGTCCTACAAGTCCAACGGCTGGGCGGTGGCCGACGGCGTGAGCGCCGGAGTCTCGTTGCACGACAAGTTCGTCAAGACGGTCGGTAAGCCGAAACGCACCTACGTATGGGGTGACTCGCTCGGCGGGCTGATCACCGAGGTCATCGCCGAGAAGAACCCGAGTTGGGTCGACGGCGCCGCACCGATGTGCGGTGCGGTAGCGGGTCCGAATCTGAACTTCGACGCCGCCCTCGACGTGGCGTTTGCCGTCAAGGCGCTCATCGACCCCGCGTTCAAGCTCTCCGGATACGCAAGCATCGACGAGGCCAACGAGAATTGGAAACACGCGGCGGCGCTGGTGATCAAGGCCGCGGCAGACACGGCAAAGGGGGGCACGGCGAAGGTATTGTTCGCCGCTGCGCTGAGCGGCGCGCCCAGCAAGACCGGCACCTACGACGGCCACGACATCCCGTCGCAGGTGAAGGGCACCGTTGAGTCGTTGCTGACCGCCTTGGCGTTCGGGACCGCCGGGCGCTACGAACTGGAGCAGCGGGTGGGCGGCAACCCGTCGGACAACACGAAGGCGGACTACGCAGCCCGCATCAGCCCCGCCGAGAAGTCGCTGATCGAGACGGTCGGCGGCAAGGTCGAGACGTTCGAGGCGGCGCTGGACGCGGCGCCGCGGGTGGCGGCTGACAGCGCAGCGCGCGACGCGTTCGTGAAGCTCGGGGACACGACGGGTGACGTGCATGGCCCGACCCTGACGATGCACACCGAGGACGATCCGCTGGTGCTGGTCTCCAACGAGACAATTCTCGCCGGCCGAGCGGAGGCGAAGGGTGCCGGCGGCAACCTGGTTCAGCTCTATGTCGCGCCGCCGGCGACCTATCCCGAGACGTCCGGTGCGCCTTATGGTGCTGGGCACTGCAACTTCACCGATCAGCAGCGCGAGGCACTGATCAGCACGCTGGACACGTGGGTGCGCAAGAGCGTCTATCCCGTGCCGCTGGGGGTGGCCGGCAGCTTCGGCGATGGGCTGGATGCTTCGTTCACGCCGGGTCCGTGGCCATCTGGTGCCACCGCCTGACGCAGCGTGAGGAGCACCGCGGCCACGGCAGCGGCGCTCGTCACGACAACGAGCGTGACGACCAGCCGGGTGGGTGTGGCGTGCGCTGACGTCGCAAGCACGACGCCCAGGTCTGCGGCGATGGTGAGCCAGAGCAGTGTTGCCCGGCGTACCCGACGCTGCGCGAGCCCGGCCAGAACGGCGAGCTGGACGAGCGCGAGCAAGGCTCCAAGGACAGCGAAAAGCCAGATCGCGCCGTCGAGTTGGTGGTACTTGTCACCACCCACAACGGTGACGACGAGTGGTCCGAGCGCGAGCGTACCGGCGACCATCACCAGGCCGAGGGCCGCGACGACAACGACCGCGCGGCGAGCGGTCGCGCGATGGCGCTGCGTTTCGGCCAGCGAGGCGAACATGAGCACGACGACCGACTGCGGCAGCCACAGCACGGCCCTGGTTACTACCGAGCCGACCGAATAGACCCCGGCCTCGGTCGCCGACAGGACGTGGCGCGCTAGCAGCACGTCAAGGCTGGTCAGCAGCAGGAACGAGCCGTGTGCGTGTGCGGCATGCAGGGTCTCGGCGACCACTCCGCGGCCGGTGCGATCGAGGAACGCGGCTCGGTGCCACCTCAGGCCGCCGGCGCGCAGTGTCACAGCGGTGGCCGCGGTGACCGTGCCGATGAGGACGCCGCTCATTGCCGCGGTGGCCGTGTGCCGGACCAGCAGGCCGATCAAGCCGCCCACCGAGCGGCTGCCGGTGGCGATCAGGATCAGCCAGGCGAGTGAGCGAAAATCGCGCTTACCTTGCACGACGCCCATCGCCGTGCCCAGCACCGCGGTGGCCGGGATGGTTGCGGCCACGAGGAGGATTCCGGCGACGGAGGACAGGTGTAGGAAAACCGCGATCGCGGGACTGAGGGCCGCCAGGCCGCCCGCACTCGCCGCGCCGATGAACGCGGCGCCGCGTACGACGCCGGAGCGGCCGCTACCTGCTGCCGTGCGCCGCGCGGCGACCGTCTGCAGGGCCAGCATCGGGACGGTGGCAAGCAGCAGCAGGCCGAGCAGCGACGACAGCGTGCCGTAGTCGACCTTCGTCATCAGGTGGGCAGCAGCGAGCAGCAGTGCGTAGCTGGCCACATTCGCCATGGTGGACGCGATCGGCACCATCGCGGCTGACAGCGCCGACGGGCGGCGGGCGTCCATCGGCACGCGCACCACCCTCCCGAGATCGCCGACACTACTGTTCCAGCAGAAGAAGACTAGACGCGACGACTTGGTGCGCCGCGCCGTTGACTGGGGGCTCGCGATCGAACGTCGGGTCCGGCATCGACTGTCGGGTTGGGCCGGCGTCGCGGCATGGGCGGCGGTGCTTGCCGCCGTGTTGCTCTGGCCAATCACCCGGGCCGGTTACCTGCTCGGTCACGACATGGTGTTCACGCCGCGCCAGCCCCTGGACCTGGCGAGCATCGGCGTCTCCACCGCCTCGCCGCGGGCAGTGCCGCTCGATGCCCTCGTAGCCCTGGCCGAACGCGTGCTCGACGGCGCGGTCGTCGGCAGGCTGGCGGTGATCGTCCCGCTCGTTGCCGTCGGTGTGGGAGCGGCCGCACTGCTCGGATCCCGGTCGCTCTCCGCCCGCCTCGCTTCGTGCACCCTGGCGATCTGGAACCCGTTCGTGGTCGAGCGGCTCGCGCTCGGCCAGTGGGCGCTGCTGTGGGCCTACGCCGCCCTGCCGTGGCTGATCCTGGTGATCCTTCGCTGCCGGGGTGCCCGAATGTGGTTCGCGGCCGCGGTGGCGGTGGCCGCCGCGTCGATCAC
>JALYVG010000083.1 GCA_030853345.1 Actinomycetota bacterium
TCGGTGAAACCCGGCCGGGCCTGACCATCCCGGGCAAGATCGAGAAGATGGGTTACAAGGGCGTCGAGACCACCGAGATGGTGCTCGACGGCGTTCAGGTGCCCGCCGACGCCGTGCTCGGCGGCGCCGAGGGCCGCGGCCAGGGCTTCTATCAGATGATGGACGGCGTCGAGGTCGGCCGGGTGAACGTCGCTGCGCGGGCGTGCGGAATCTCGATCCGCGCGTTCGAGCTGGCCATCGCCTACGCACAGCAGCGACGCACGTTCGGCAAGCAGATCGCCGAACACCAGGCCATCGCGTTCAAGCTGGCCGAGATGGCCACCAAGGTCGAGGCCGCCCACCTGCTCATGGTCAACGCCGCGCGGCTGAAGGACGCCGGGCAGCGCAACGACGTCGAGGCCGGCATGGCCAAGCTGCTCGCCTCGGAGTACTGCGCCGAGGTCACCCAGGACTCGTTCCGCATCCACGGTGGGTACGGCTATTCCAAGGAGTACGAGATCGAGCGGCTGATGCGCGAGGCACCGTTCCTGCTCATCGGCGAGGGCACCTCGGAGATCCAGAAGACGATCATCAGTCGTGGCCTGCTCAGGGAGTACCGCGCCCCGCAGTAGCCCGTCAACCGGCCGGTTGCTCAGCGACAGCTATCCATCCTGCCGGCCCGGCATCAGACGATGGACCACGGTCCACGGCAGGGAGTTCCACCGAGAATTCACCTCGAAGCTTGACGTGCGTTACCTCCGCGGGCCACTGTCGGCTCTCGTGACAACACCAGTGCTACCCACCCGCCGTACCGTCCTCAAGGGCGCCGCGCTCACCACGGCCAGCGTCGCCGCGGCCACTGCGTTCCGCGGCTTCGACGCAGCGGCCGCAGCCGCGCCTGCCAGCCGCGGCATTTTCGGATACGGCGTCGCCAGCGGCGACCCGACTGCGGACGCAGTCATCATCTGGACGCGGGCCACCCCGCCGCCGCGCCGGGCCGGCGGCCCGATCGCCACACCTGGCAGTGGTTTGGGCGACCCCGTGCACGTGGAGTGGGAACTGGCCCGGGATCGGCAGTTTCGCTCCGTCGTTGCGCGGGGCCGGGTCACGACCCACGCCGATTCCGACCACACGGTCAAGGCTGATGTGCGGGGGCTGCGCCCGTACACGCGCTACTACTACCGCTTCCGGGCCCATGGCGAGACGAGCGCCGTGGGCAGGACACAGACTGCACCTGACGAGCGGCACCGTGTCCACGCACTTCGATTCGCGCTGGTGTCGTGCAGCAACTACACCGGTGGGTACTTCGGTGCCTACCGGGCCGTGAGCGAGCGCGACGACCTGGATTTCGTCCTGCACGTCGGCGACTACATCTACGAGTACGGCAACGGGCCCGATCGCTACGGCCCGGCCGACCTGGTCGGTAAGCGCGACGGCATCCCCGCCATCGAGACGATCGACCTCGAGGGCTACCGCCTCAGGCACGCCCTGCACAAAGCCGACCCGGACCTGCAACGGGCTCATCTCAAGCATCCTTGGATCACGATCTTCGACGATCACGAGGTCGCCAACAACGCGTGGGCGACCGGCGCCGAGAACCACACGCCCGGTGTGGAGGGCGACTTCATGCGGCGGCGCCGCCAGGCCTATGAGGCGTATCTGGAATGGATGCCGTTCCGGTTGCCCGAGCAGCACCGGGTGGCCCATCAGGGCATTCGGTTCTTCAAGCGCTTCACCTTCGGCGCGCTCGGTGATCTGTCGGTGGTGGAGACGCGGCAGAACCGCAGCGCGCAAGTCGACGTGGCACCGTTCACCAAGACCGGCGGCGGTTTCATCCCGACCGGGATCCCCGCCGTGGACGCCCAACTGGCTGACCCCGCGCGTCACCTGCCCGAGCCGGAACAACTCGAGTGGCTCAAGCGAAACCTTTCCGAACGTGGCCGTCCCTGGCACCTGATCGGCAACCAGGTGATCATCACCCCCGTTCGGTTCCCCGGCGCGGTGATCGGCGTCCCGAGCGTGCCCCTCCTGCTCAACTCCGATCAGTGGGACGGATACCAGGCCGATCAGGCCGATCTGATCACGCACCTACGCGCCCAACCGGCCCACTCTGGCGACGCGGTGGTGTTGACCGGTGACATCCACTCGTCGTGGGCGATGGACATCCCGGCCAACCGCTCCGCGACGGGCTACGAGCCGGTAGGGGTCGAGTTCGTCTGTCCGTCGGTCACCAGCGACGGGTTCTATGAACTCGTCCGCGCGTCGTTGCCCGCCGGCACACCGATCCCCACTGCGGTCGCGGCGACACAGGGCGTTACGGGCGCAGTGGCAGCGACAAACCCATGGATCA
This sequence comes from Actinomycetota bacterium, assembly GCA_030853345.1. Taxonomy (GTDB): domain Bacteria; phylum Actinomycetota; class Actinomycetes; order Mycobacteriales; family Jatrophihabitantaceae; genus QHCC01. Next base: position 2,330 of record JALYVG010000083.1, read on the forward strand.
AGTACCTTGACGGCGTGGGCCACGGGTACACGCTGATCGACGTGACTCCGGCCCGGGTACAAGCCGACTACTACCTCACGCCGGTCCCGACTGCGCAGCGGCCCGATCCTCGGGTCGACCCCACTGTCGAGCCGGTATACGCCCGCAGTTGGCAGACGCTGTCGGGCAGCCGCCGGGTCAGTGCAGCCGTGGGCCCGGTCGGTGCCCGGTCAGACGAGCCACGTGCGGCCCGAGCCGAGCACCACTGAGCGCCGTGGAAATTCCGGCCGCTCAGGCGGGTAGGGGTTGAGGCGTGGCGTCCTACTCGGTGAACAAGGCGGCCGTGGCCAACGCCCGGCGGCTCATCGACGCGCGCCAGTACGTCCTCGACAGTGATTGGGGCGAGGTCGCACCGAACGCCGAGCAGCAGAACGCGTACCTGAAGTCCCATTCATGGCAGGAGTACGCGGCCTGGCACCTGGGCCTCACGGAGGGCGCATCCGAGCAGACGAAGGCCCGGCACGCCTTCGTGTACGGCGATTTGCGCCGCGTGCACCGCACCGCGCTGATCGCGTCGGTCTACCGGGCTTCGGAGTGGCGGCACAAGGACGTCGAGTTGGCTGCCCACGAGTTACTGCAGTATCTGGACAGCACCTCGAAATACGCCGTGCCCAACGCCGGCGGGTGAGTCCCGAGTCAGGGCACCATCCACGACAGCACGGACGTCGACTGTAGGTAGACCAGGATGCACATCAGCGCCAAGAACGCCAGGCTCCACCAGAGAACCCGGCGGAAGATGTGACCCTCCCGCCCCTCGAGGCCCACGGCGGCGGCCGCGATCGCCAGGTTCTGCGGCGAGATCATCTTGCCGAGCACGCCGCCGGAGGAGTTCGCGGCAGCGAGCAGTGTCGGCGACAAATGTGCCTGTGACGCGGCGGTGATCTGCAGTGCCCCGAACAGCGAGTTCGACGAGGTGTCCGAGCCGGTGACCGCGACGCCGAGCCAGCCCAGGATCGGCGACAGCAGGGCAAACAGCCCGCCCGCGCCGGCCAGCCACAGCCCGAGGGTCGTCGTCTCGCCCGCTTCGTTCATCACGAAGCCAAGGGCCAGCACCGCCATCACGGTGAGGATCGCGAACTTCAGCTGGTCGAGTGTGCGGGCGTAGCTGCGCA
>JALYVG010000100.1 GCA_030853345.1 Actinomycetota bacterium
GGTCACGTCGACCATGGAAAGACCCGCCTGCTCGACGCCATCAGGAACACCAACGTGGTGGCCGGAGAGGCCGGCGGCATCACCCAGCACATCGGTGCCTACCAGGTGCTCACCCATCACGAGGGCATCGAGCGCCCGATCACCTTCATCGACACTCCGGGCCACGAGGCGTTCACCGCGATGCGTGCCCGTGGTGCGAAGGTCACCGACATCGCCATCCTCGTCGTCGCCGCTGACGACGGCGTCATGCCGCAGACCATCGAGGCGCTGAACCACGCCCAGGCGGCCAACGTGCCGATCGTCGTCGCCGTCAACAAGATCGACAAGGAGGGGGCCGACCCGGCCAAGGTCCGCGGTCAGCTCACCGAGTACGGCCTGGTCGCCGAGGAGTACGGCGGCGACACGATGTTCGTCGACGTGTCGGCTCGCTCCGGTCTCAATATCGAGAACCTGCTCGAAGGCATCCTGCTTACGGTCGATGCGGCGCTCGACCTGCGCGCCAACCCCGACCAGGACGCGCAGGGCATCATCATCGAGGCCCGGCTGGACCGCGGTCGCGGCCCGGTGGCCTCGCTGCTGGTGCAGCGCGGCACGCTGAAGAAGGGTGACTCGATCGTCGCCGGTGACGCGTTCGGTCGAGTCCGGGCGATGACCGACGAGCACGGTGAGCCGGTCGAGGAGGCTGGCCCAGCGCGTCCGGTCCAGGTGCTCGGGCTCACGTCCGTGCCCGGTGCCGGCGACTCCTTCCTTGTCGTCGAAGAGGACCGCACGGCCCGGCAGATCGCCGACCGGCGATCGGCCCGCGAGCGCAATGCCCAGTTGGCGAACAACCGCCGTCGGGTCTCACTGGACGATCTCGACAAGGCACTCGCCCAAGGCGACATCCAACAGCTCAACCTCATCATCAAGGGTGACGTGTCCGGTTCGGTCGAAGCGCTCGAAGACGCGCTGCTCAAGATCGACACCGAGTCCGGCATCAACGACGAGGTCTCGCTGCGGGTCATCAGCCGCGGTGTCGGCGCGATCACCGAGAACGACATCAACCTGGCGATCGCCTCGGATGCCGTCGTGATCGGCTTCAACGTCCGGCCCGAGGGCAAGGCGCGAGAATCGGCCGAGCGCGAAGGCGTCGACATCCGGTACTACTCGATCATCTACCAGGCCATCGACGAGATCGAGGCTGCGCTCAAGGGCATGCTCAAGCCCGAATACGAAGAGGCGCAGCTCGGTACCGCCGAGGTCCGCGAGGTGTTCCGGGTGCCCCGCATCGGCAACGTGGCGGGCTCACTGGTTCGCAGTGGTCTCATCCGGCGCAACAGCAAGGCCAGGCTGGTCCGCGACGGCACCGTTGTCGCCGAGAACCTCACGGTCGAGTCGCTGCGGCGCTTCAAGGACGATGCCACCGAGGTCCGCGAGGGTTACGAGTGCGGTATCGGGCTCGGGTCGTTCAACGACGTCAAGATCGACGATGTGATCGAGACGTACGAACTGCGCGAGAAGCCTCGCGTCTGACGCTCTGGGTTGATCTTGTGGCGGTTCGGCTGCTCCGGCGGCGGGGCCGCCACAGGATCGCGCAGGAGAGGTGAACGGTCGTGGTCGTCGGCACATTGGTCCTCGACGTGCTGCTCGGCGACCTGCACTCGCTCAAGCAGAAGCGTGGCGTGCTCCGGCCCATCGTCGCCGAACTGCGCCGCCGCTTCCAGGTCAGTGCGGCCGAGACCGGTGATCAGGAACTGCACCGGCGTGCGGAACTGGCTGTCGCGCTCGTCACCTCGACGCACGCGCACGCCGCTGCGGTGCTCGATGCATGTGAACGGCTCGTCGCAGGCCGCCCGGAGATCGAGCTGCTGTCGGCTCGGCGCCGGGTGCTCGACGACGAGGATCTGAACTGAGGCTCTGAGTAGGGAGTACGAGATGGTTGACGCGGCCCGGGCCCGGCGCATGGCTGGGCGGATCAAACAGATTGTGGCCACCGGTATCGAGACACAGATCAAGGACCCGCGGCTCGGCATGGTGACGATCACCGACGTGCGCGTCACCGGCGACCTGCACGACGCGACGCTGTTTTACACGGTGTTCGGCACCGAGAACGACCGGGCGGCATCAGCGATGGCACTGGAGTCGGCCAAGGGCGTGCTGCGTAGCGAGGTCGGGCGGCAGACCGGCGTGCGGTTCACCCCGACGCTGACCTTCGTGCTCGACGAGGTGCCCCAGGTGGCCAAGCAGATCGAGGACCTGTTGGCCGTCGCTGCCGAGGCCGACGCCGAGGTGCAGGCGGTCCGGCGGGGCGCGACCCCGGCCGGCGACGAGGATCCTTACCGCAAGCCGCGCGAGCCCGAGCCCGAGGAGTCCTACGAGGACTTCGACGAGGACGAATCGGCTAGGAGTTAGCGCAGGATGTCGCAACCGAGCCCAGCTGATCGACCAGTGGTGACGGCCAGGCGCGGTAGCGACGCCTCGACCCGGCGGCTGCTGTCACTGGCCCTATCGGCGTTCGTCGTGCTCGCCGCCGAGCCGCTGTACCTGCTCGTCGACACCGCAGTGGTCGGCCACCTGGGCGCCACCCCGCTGGCCGGCCTCGGTGTAGCCGCGGCCGTCATGGCGACGCTCACCATCATCGGCACGTTCGTCGAGTACGGCACAACCGGACGCGCGGCGCGCTGGTTCGGTGCCGGGCGGGTGGACGCCGCGGTCAACGAGGGTGTGCAGGCCACCTGGATCGCGCTCGGTGTCGGCGCACTGATCGTCGCCTTCGGGGAGGTGTTCGCCGGCCCGATGACGAGCCTGCTGGCCGGCCGCGGCGGAGCCATCCAACAGGCCGCTGAATCCTGGTTCCGCATCGCGATCATCGGGATGCCCGGTGTGTTGGTCGTGCTGGCCGGCAACGGCTGGATGCGCGGCGTGCAGCGCACCCGCGAGCCGGTCCGGATCGTCCTGCTCGCCAACGCCTTGTCCGCCCTCGCGTCGCCGCTGCTCGTCTACCCGGCCGGACTCGGCCTGAACGGGTCCGCCATCGCCAACGTGGCGGCCCAGGCGGTCGGCGGTGCGCTGTTCCTGCGCTCGCTGCGCCGCGCGGCGACGTCGCTCAAACCGGATCGCATCATCATCTGCCAGCAGGCCGTCGTCGGCCGCAGCCTCATCGTGCGGGCGGCGGCGTTCCAGGTGGCCTTCCTGACGGCGGCCGGGGTGGCGGCCCGGATGGGCACCGCCCAGATCGCGGCGCACCAGATCGGTCTGCAACTGTGGGAGTTCACCGCGTTGTTGCTGGACTCCTTCGCCATCGCCGCCCAGTCGTTGGTCGGCGCCGCGCTCGGCAGCGAGGATGCCGCCGTCGCTCGGCGGTTGGCCTGGCAGGTGGCCCGCTGGGGGCTCTACGCCGGCGTCGCCTTCGCTGTCCTCTACGGGGCCGGCTGGGCGCTGATCCCGCATGTCTTCAGCTCCTCGGCCGCCGTGCTGCACCAGACTCATGTCCTCTGGCCGTGGTTCGTCGGCATGTTGCCGCTGGCCGGAATCGTGTTTGCCCTGGACGGCGTGCTCATCGGTGCCGGCGACGTCGGCTTTCTGAGCACGATCACGGTGCTCGCCGCGGTGTTCGCATTCGCGCCGATCAACATCGCTGCCCTGCACTGGCACTGGGGACTCGGCGGCGTCTGGGCGGGGCTCAGTGCGTTCATCGTCGTGCGGTTCGTCGGCATGGTGGCTCGCACCCGCGGCAGCAAATGGGTCGTCCTGGGAACGCACGCATGAGCGACGGACTGGTCATCGTCGACAAGCCGGCCGGGCTGACCTCCCATGACGTCGTGGCCCGGATGCGGCGCCTCGCGCACACCCGCCGCGTGGGGCACGCGGGCACGTTGGACCCGATGGCCACCGGTGTGCTCGTCCTGGGCGTCGACAAGGCCACCAGACTGCTGCACCACTTGGTCCTGGCCGACAAGGCCTACACCGCGACGATCCGGCTCGGCCGGGCCACCGTCACTGACGACGCCGAGGGTGAGCTGACCTCCAGCGCGTCGGCCGCGGGAGTGGCCGAGGCGGCGGTTCGGGCGGCCATGCTGCCACTGACCGGCGACATCGACCAGGCACCGAGTTCGGTCTCTGCAATCAAGGTCGACGGGCAGCGGGCCTACAAGCGGGTGCGCGACGGCGAGGCCTTCGAACTACCGGCACGCCCGGTCACCGTCAGCCGGTTCGTCGCCGCCGGGTTCGCGCGTCCCAGCGCAGACCTGCTTGATGTCGACGTCGAGGTGGAGTGCTCGTCCGGGACCTACGTTCGCGCCCTGGCCCGCGACCTGGGCCGCGCGCTCGGGACAGGCGGACATCTCACCGCGCTGCGCCGCACCCGCGTCGGACCGTTCACCATCGCCCAGGCGCAGACCCTCGACGCCCTGGCCCAACTCGACGACCCCGTCACGCTGCCACTGGCCGATGCGGTCCGTACCGCCATGCCGGTGCGTCAGATCGACGAGGACGAAGCCCGCGCCCTGTCCTACGGCAAGTCCTTGCAACCGCGCGGGATCATCGGCACCCACGCGGCCATGGCGCCCGACGGCAGCGTGGCGGCGCTGCTCGTCGAAGACGGCGAGCGGGCCAAGCCGGTCCTGGTGTTCGCCGCTGCTGGATAGCTGCTACCTGCCTGGTAGACACGGGAACGTGATCGACGCCCTCGCCGTCGCCGCGGCGATGCTGCCGGACCTGCGCCTCGAGCCGCTCGAGTCGCTGCGCGGTGGGACGCGCACAGAGGTTCGACGACTCGTCGGGCACGGGGTAGCCGGCCCGATCCGTCTCGTGGTCAAGGCCTTTCCTTCCTACGGTGAGGGGTGGGCGCGAGAGGCGGCGGCCTTGTCGGTACTGGAGGGCAGCGGTCTCGCGCCGCGCCTGGTCGCAGTCAGCGACGACGCGCCCGTCGTCGTGATGACCGACGAGGGTGCCGGCCCTAGCCTGGCCGACCGACTGCTCGGTGACGACCCGGCCGTCGCGACGGCCGGCACCGTCGACTGGGCCGCGGCAATCGCCCGGTTGCACCGCGCAACCCTGGGCCTGCGCGAGCGGTTCGCTGCCGCGCTGGAGCAGCGGGCAGGTGACCTGCCGATCGCGACCCACACCATGCCGGTCGTGCTGGCAGAGGCTGCCGCGATCATCGAGGCGCGCTGCCACGAACTCGGGGTGGCCGTCGAGCCCGGGGCCATGGACGCACTGCGCGGGCTGGCCGAACTACTGCCCGACGCCGAGCACGCCGCGCTCTCGCCCACCGACGCCTGCCCGGACAACAACGTTGACGCCGGTGGCCGTCTGGTCCTGCTCGACTTCGAGGGCGCCGAATTCCGTCACGTCGCCTGGGATGTCGCCTATCTGTTCCTACCCTGGCCGTCGTGCTGGTGCTCGTGGCAGCTGCCGCGGCGCGTCTCCGGCCACGCCCGCGAGCACTACCGCGAGGGTATGGCCGATGCCATGCCCTACGTCAGCACCGATCAGTTCCTGCGCGACGTGGACCTGGCCTGCATGGGCTGGGCGTTCGTCTCCACCGCGTGGTTCCTGCCGCGTGCGCTGGCCGACGACCCGCCGCCGGCCGATCCGCGCGAGGTCCGGCCCAGCCGCCGGGCGATGATCCTGCACCGCCTCGCAGGCGCCGCCGACTCAGCCGAGCTGCCGGTGTTGGCAGCACTGGCAGCCGGGCTGCGCCGCGCGCTCGTGCTGAGGTGGGGTGAGGTGCCGCTCGACTACGCCCCGGCCTTCGCTCGCTAGGCTGCGCGACGTGCAGCGCTGGCGCGGACTCGACGCGGTACCCACCGGATGGGGCCACTGCGTCGTCACGATCGGGGTTTTCGACGGTGTGCACCGCGGCCACGCCGAGATCATCGGCCACGCCGTCGAGCAGGCGCAGCAACGTGGCGTACCCAGCGTGCTGCTCACCTTCGTCCCGCATCCGTCCGAGGTCGTGCGCCCCGGCTCGCACCCGCCAGTGCTGACCAGCATCGTGCGGCGGGCTGAACTGGTGGACCAGCTCGGCGTCGACGTGTTCTGTGCGCTGCCGTTCACGCTCGAGTTCTCCCGCCTGCCGCCGGCCGAGTTCGCCCATCAGACCCTGGTCGAGCAGCTGCACGCCTCCGCCGTCGTGGTCGGGGACAACTTCCGCTTCGGTCACAAGGCGGCAGGCGACGTCGCGCTGCTGGGCAAACTCGGCGAGACATTCGGATTCACCGCGCACGGCATCCCGCTGCTGCGTGACGGCGAGACCCCGCTCAGCGCGACCTACGTGCGTTCGTGCGTGCAGGCCGGCGACATGGTGGCCGCGGCGCACGCGCTGGGCCGCCCGCACCGCGTCGACGGCATCGTCGAACGGGGTGACCAACGCGGCCGCGGGCTGGGCTTCCCGACCGCCAACCTGCGCACCGATGCCTGGACGGCGGTGCCCGCCGACGGCGTCTACGCCGGTCGGGTGGTCCGGCTGGACGAGTGGGGCCGCACGACGCCAGGGCCGCCGCTCGGAGCGGCGGCGATCTCGGTCGGCACCAACCCGACCTTCGAGGTACGCCAGCGCCGGGTCGAGGCCTTCGTACTGGACTACGACGGCGACCTGTACGGAGATGCGCTCGGTGTCGAGTTCGAGCAGCGGCTGCGCGGGATGGAGAAGTTCGCCAGCGTCGACGAACTCGTCGCCCAGATGCACCTGGACGTCGAACAGACGCGTGCGGCGCTGGCCTGAGCCGTCCGCGCCCAGGGGCCCGGCGAGGCGATTCGTCGCTCGCGGGGGCTCGCTGGTAACCTGATGGTCAGGCGCGCG
>JALYVG010000033.1 GCA_030853345.1 Actinomycetota bacterium
GGTCGCCGATGAGCGACAGCCCGTTGGCGGCCGCGGTCTGGACGAACGCGCGGATGTCGGCGGGGCCAAAGATCCGGACTGGGCCTCCATAGGCGGTCTTGCCGGTGGTGTCAGGCGGGTCCTGGTCATAGTCCGTCGAGACGATGAGCAGGCCACCTGGTCGCAGAATCCGAGCTGACTCGGCGGCGAACGCCTCGAGCGGGACCCCGTGCTCGATCACGCTCATGCACGTCACCGCGTCGAACGAGCCTGTGTCGTAATGCGTCGCGGTGATGTCACCCGGCTCGAATTTGACCGGGCCGTGGTGGGTGACCCGGGTGAACTCGAGGTTGTTGCCGACGAGCTCGCGCACCCCGTACATCCGAAGCCACGGCAGCACCGGGGAGTAGCGGGCCGCACCCGCGTCGATCACCCGTGCGTCGGTGCCGAGCTCGTTGAGAACGGTGCTCACGGCGCCGAGCGCGTCCCAATTTTTCGAGCGATCGTGGTGGAGCGGAAGCCCCAGCCGACGACACTCAGCGACGGCCCGGTCGGCGGCGGCGACAGTGCGCAGCACATCTGTGGGTGGAACGGGGGCGGGTATCGGACGCGACTTTCCGCTGCGCTTGGCCCAGGTCCGTTGCAAGCCCACGCGTGCCCACAATGCCTGTTCCCAGCCAAGCTTCGCGACGTGCAGGAGCTTGCCGCCAGGTGGCGCCGCTTCCGCCATGAGGTCCCCTTCGGATCTGACGTGCACGTTCGCATCATTGATGAGGGTTCGCAAGTAGCGTTCCGAGTACGGCGCCGGCGCGGGTATCTATCGCCGGGACACCGAATTCGAAGCCGGAGCGCCGACAGCAACGCCGATACGCAAGGGCTGCGGACGTCCTATTTCGCGCGCAGAATGAACAGCTGGTTCGCACCGAGCAGGAACCGCTTGTAATGCTCGATCACCATGCCGGACGGCGCGGCCAACTCGGCCATGAGTTTGCGGTCGATCAGTTCCTCGTGGTCGTCGTGCGCATGCCCGCTGAACAGCCCGACCCTGGCCCCTACGGTGTGAATCCACTCGAATCTGGGATGCGGTGTGGTCATCACGATGCGTCCACCCGGCGCGAGCACTCCGGCCCAGGTAGCCAACATCGCACCGGGATCTGCGATGTGTTCAATGACCGCAAAGGCGGCAACGGTGTCGAACTTCTCCCCATCGGGGACTTCAGTCACGAACGTGAACTGGGGGTGAGCGCGCCGAGCGTTCTCGATGGACTGTGGATCATGCTCGACTCCGAGGTAGGCGTCGGCGGCGCAGTACTGGGTCAAGACGCCCTCGTGTGATCCGAAATCGAGCACCCGACCCTGCAAGTAAGGAGTGCCGATGTCGATTCGCCGACGCTGGAGCCAAGCCGACAGCCGTCCCCCTCGAGGATCCCCGTTCTGCACGCTGGGGCTGATGATGCCCACATCCCTTCGACGGTATTCGCGACGTGATTGAGAAGAATCGCATTCTAAGCACAGCGGTTCTGCAGCGATCGAGGCGAGGCACCCTCAGTGCGGCAGACCTGCCAGTACACGCCGCCAGCACCAGTGCTCGATCGACACCCTGTCGGCTGGCCGCTCGGGAATAGATGCCGTGTCGTCACCTCACCGAGCCAAGCTAGCGGGGCGGGAGTTGCTGCAGGATCCAGCCGTTGCCATCGGGATCGTCGAAGGTCACGAACGAGCCCCACGGCTGCACGTCGACGTCGCTGGCCGCAACGCCGTTGTCGAGCAGGTGTTGCCGGGCAGCCGCAGCGTCCGGGATCACGACCTGCACGCCGCGTTGCGTGCCGGGGGCCATCTGGGTGATGCCGGTGCCGAACGCGATGGAGCACGCCGATCCAGGCGGAGTCAACTGCACGAACCTGAGTTCGTCGTTGACCTGTTGATCGTGGTCGGCATGAAAACCGACCTGGTCGACATAGAACGCCTTGGCGCGGTCGACGTCGGACACCGGGATGAAAATGAGTTCGATCTTCCAGTCCATGCCCAGCAAATTAGACCCTGTCTCTGACAACGACTCCGGTCGCGCCGTCGCGTCAGTCCTCGCCGAGCGACATCGGGCCATAGACCTCGGTGCCGTCCTCGAGCAACGTCACCTGGGCGACGCCGGCCTCGGCCAGCTCACGCCAATGCTCGCCCAACCAGCTCTCGGCATCGGACTGATTGGGGTGTGCCGGCGAGACGGGATCGCTGCGCTCGGTGCCGTCGAGCGATTCAAGCCGCCAGATCCAGGTCATCGTCGACTCCTCGCGTTCGGGCCGAGTGTGTGAGGTTGGACCCTAGCGGGCGGTCCTGATTGACCGGTGCCGTGCGAGTGTGGTGACATCTGTGGCGTAGTACCCATCCAGGGCAGGGGAAGCCGGTCAAAGTCCGGCGCTGACCCGCAGCCGTAGGTCCCAACCAGGGATAAGTCGGAACGCCTACCTGGACGTCACTCCCGATCACCGCCGAGGTCTGCGGTGCGGAGTCCGTGTGGGTGCGCTGGGCTGGTCGCCGCACCGCGCGACGAGCGTCCGGGGCGGCCAAGCGACTCACGCCGAGGCCGCTGTCCGAAGGGCCACCCGTGACCATCCGTCACCGCCGCATCCTCGCCGCGACGGCCGCTGCTGGCCTGCTCGCCGTGTCCGCCCCGGCCTCGGCCGCGGCCCCGCTCGCGTCGAGCACCACCACCAGCCCCGCCACCGCGGCAGCCGGCTGGCTCGCCCAGCAGTTCGGCGGCGCCGCCGGTGATCACTTCGACTTCGCGGGTTCCGCGACGTTCGACGGGGGCAGGACCTCGGACGCGATCTACGCTCTGGCTGCGGCGAAGTCGGGCCGGGTGAAGATCGACGCCGCTACCACCTATTTCGAGCATCACATCAAAGACTACGTGGATCTCACCGGTGTCTTCGGCGGCCCGTTCGACGGAGGCGTGGCCAAGGCTGCCCTCGCAGCCATCGTGGCCGGAGCCGACCCCACGTCATTCGGCACCATGCCGGACAAGGCCGACCCCACTCACGTCGTCCCGGTCAACCTGCTGCAGATCCTCAAGGACGATGAGTGCAAAGCCCCCGCCACCGGCTGCACCCTGGGGTCGGCAGCCAGCATCTTCTCCTCCATCTCAGAATCGCTCGTCATCCTGGTCCGGGCCCGCGCGGCGGGCGTGTACGCGCCGACGCCCGACGGCATCGCGTACTTCCTATCGCTGCAATGCCCGAACGGCGGCTTCACCGACCTGACCAGCGCGTGTACCGACAATGCCGCGGCGGCGGTCGATCAGACCGCGTACGCCGCGGCGGCACTCGAAGCTCTGGGCGATCACCCGGCCGAGCTCGCCCGCGCAAAGGACTGGCTGTTGTCGCAGCGCGCTCCGGGCGGCTATTGGGTCGCACAGGGGGGCCCCAACGCCGACTCGACCGGCTTGGCCGCCTCGGCCCTGGACGAGGCGGGTATTGACACCTCAACCTCGCGCGCCTGGCTCGCGTCGCAGCAGGTGACGTCCGGTCCCACAGTCGGCGCGGGAGCGTCCCGGGGGGCGCTGAAGTTCCAAGGCGCCTTCGACGCCTCCTTGTCGATCAAGGCCACCGCCGACGGGCTGTTGGGCATGGTCTCCGGCGTTTCGCTCGCGACCCTGACAGCTGACGGTGCGACCCCGGGCACGTCAGTCCTGGCGCTCGAACAGCCACGGTTCTCGTCGGCCTCCGTGAACCAGGGCGCCAGGCAGACGCTGACCGGGCCCGGGTTCGCCGCGAACGAGAAGGTCTCGGCCGTGCTGCATTCCGTCCCCGTGCCGCTTGGCGCCGTGTCGTCGAACAAGTCCGGCACCGCGATCGTGACGTTCACCGTTCCGGCGACTCTTGCCGCGGGCACACACCAGGTCGTCCTGACTGGGGCAACGTCGGGCCTGAGCAGCACCGCATCGTTCATCGTGACCGCAGCGCCCGTTGCGCCTGGCAGCAGCGCACCGAGCGCGTCGAACGCCGCCGGTGGGCAGGTGTTGGCCAACTCAGGTCTGGACGGCCAGCAGGCCCTCTTGGAAGGGCTCATCGGGCTGGGCCTTGTCCTCGTCGGCGCCGCTGCGCTGTACATGGGCCGGCGGCGCCGGTCGTGACGCTGCCTGCCTCGGTCATTCGCTTCGTCGCGGCGCTCACCCTCGCGGGTGCCACGACGATCGCGGTCGCCAGCCAGCCCACGCAGGCTGCCACGACCCCGACCCACGTCGCCGTCGCCGTCGACTTCGGTAGCAGCGGAGGCGTACGGGTCGCCTGCCTGCCCGCGGGCGGTAGTGGGTCCGCCGTGCTGGGAGCGGGATTCCAGGTGGAGTACAACAATTCGGGTCTCGTCGCAATCATCAACGGCGTCGGATCGCGGAACCCGACCCCGAAGCTTTACTGGTCCTACTGGCACAGCTCCGGTGCTTCGTGGTCATACGCGAACTCCGGTCCAGCCACCTTCCATCCGGCAGCTGGAACAGTCGAGGGCTGGGCCTACAACGACGGCAGCGTCGGCCCGGCGACGGCCCCTAGCTACGCAACGATCTGTGCTGGGCAAGACCCGGCGCCGCCTCCGACTCATGCGGCGACGCAGCCGTCTGTTGCCCGCCACCCCAGCCCGCCTCCGGCTGCCCAACCTGGCCAGCCAGGACGCCCGGGCCAGCCCGACTCCTCCAGTGGGCCGGGCACATCGAACGAATCGTCGACATCCTCGGGTGCACGCTCCGGGTCGCCGACCAAGCAGCACTCCGGCACGTCCGGGATAGCACCGAGCGGCGGCGGCGCCGAGTCGACTGCTTCGGCCACGCCAAACAGCACCCAGCCCGCCGGCCAACTGGTTGGCGCCAAGCCGGGTGGGCACACCTCAGCCGCGCCGGCGGTCGGGACCGGTCTGGCCCTGCTCGCCGTGGCCGCCCTAAGTGGTACCGCGTTCTGGCGGCTGCGACGGCAGAAGCTCGGCCCGCGGTGATCCAGACCCCGCGGCTCATCCACCCGGGCGCCTGGTGGCTGTGGGCGCTGTGTCTGGCCTTCGCTGCGATGCGCACGACGAACGTGATTCTGCTGCTGACGATCGCCGCTGTGGCCGGGTTCATGGTCAGCGCCCGACGCGGTCGGGCACCGTGGGCCGAGGCATACCGGCTGTTGTTCGGCTTCGCGCTGCTCTCGATCGCGTTGACCCTTGTCCTGCAGATCGTGCTCGGCACGCGGACACCGGGACACGTACTGGTCAACCTGCCCTCGGCGCCGCTGCCGCACTGGAGCGGCGGCCTGACACTTGGTGGCCCGATCACCGGCGAGGCGCTGTTGAACTCGTTCGACGCCGGGCTGCGGCTGGCCGTGCTGATCACCTGCTTCGGTGCGGCGAATGCGTTGGCTCACCCGGCCCGGCTGCTGCGCATCCTGCCCGCCGCGCTCTACGAGGTCGGTGTCGCGATCGTCGTCGCGTTGACGTTCGTTCCGCAACTGGCTGAGTCGCTGGTGCGGGTCCGCGCGGCGCAGCGCTTGCGCGGCCGCCCGATCACCGGCCTGCGCGGCTTGCGGGGCATCACGGTCCCGGTGCTCGAGGAGTCGCTCGAGCGCGCAATTAGCCTTGCGGCGTCGATGGATTCGCGCGGCTACGGTCGGCGCGCTCACCAGGGCGCCGGAATCCGGCGGGTCACCGTGGCCGCGGTGCTGGCCGGATTCGGGACGGCGATCATCGGCACGTACCAGCTCATCGATCCGGGGACGAACCACCGGCTCGGCCTCGCGCTGCTCGTCGCAGGAACCGGCCTGGCCATGGCGGGCGGCCTGGTGGCCGGACGGCGCACGCGGCGCACCCGCTATCGCCCTGACCCATGGCGCTGGCCGGAGTGGCTGGTGGTCGGTTGCGGCGCGGTGGTTGTCGCGGTCTACCAGGTGAAGGTGCACGACTCCACCGCCGCCGGCCTGCCGCTCGAGTGGCCGAGGCTGACCCTCGCGCCGTTCCTGGCGACCCTGCTCGGTGCGGTCCCGGCGTTCGCGACTCCGGCCGTCCCGGACAATGTCGCCCCCCCGCTGCGGGTGGCGGCGATGCCGGCATGATCGACTTCCGCGCGATGGGGGTGACGTACCCCGACGCGGCCGCACCCGTGCTGAGCGGGGTGACGCTGCACATCCCCGAGGGCGAACTCTGCCTGGTCGTCGGCGCGACGGGAGCAGGCAAGTCGACGCTGCTCGGCACGGTGAACGGCCTGGTCCCACACTTCAGCGGCGGCACCCTGCACGGCCGGGTGACGATCGACAATCGCTCGACGCACGACCACCCACCGCGCGACCTGGCCGACGTAGTCGGCGTCGTCGGCCAGGATCCGCGCGCCACCTTCGTGGCCGATGTGGTCGAGAATGAGCTCGCGTACACGATGGAATCTCTCGCGTTGCCGTCTGACGTGATGCGCCGCCGGGTCGAGGACACCCTCGATCTGCTCGGCCTGGTCGAGCTGCGCTACCGCGCCGTTTCGACGCTGTCCGGGGGCGAGGCCCAGCGGGTAGCGATCGGTGCGACGCTCGGAGCGCACCCCCGCGTGCTCGTGCTGGACGAGCCGACATCAGCGCTCGATCCTGCCGCGGCCGAGGACGTGCTCGCGGCCCTGCACCGCCTGGTGCATGATCTCGGCCTGACCGTGCTGATGGCCGAGCACCGGCTCGAGCGGGTCATCCAGTACGCCGACTCGGTGCTGTGGTTGCCCGGCGACGGGCGCCCGGTCGAACTGGGCACCCCGGCCGACATCATGGGCCGCTCGCCGATCGCACCGCCCGTCGTCGAACTGGCCCGCACGATGGCCTGGGCACCCCTGCCGTTGACCATCCGCGATGCTCGCCGAGCCGGCGCAGGACTTCGCGAGACGCTGCCGCCGCAGCCGGCACCCTCTGGTGAGGCCGCAGCGCCCGGCGTGGTAGTGGCCTCGACCAGTGCGGTGACGGTGCGCTACGGCTCGCTCGTCGCCGTCAACAGTGTCGACCTGAGCGTGCGGGCAGGCGAGATCGTCACCGTGATGGGCCGCAACGGGGCCGGCAAGTCCAGCCTCTTCGGCGTCCTGACCGGCCTGGTCAAACCAGCGGCCGGCCGGGTCACCGTCGGCGGCAGCGACCCGCGTGCGCTGCGCGGGCGTGACCTGATCGGCAAGGTGGGACTCGTCCCGCAGCAACCGGCCGATCTGCTCTACGCCGAAACCGTCGCCCTGGAATGCGCCGCCGCGGACCGCGAGGCAGTCCGGCCCACCGGTACTGCCGCCGGTCTGCTGCACACCATCGCCGGTGACGTCGATACCACGACCCACCCCCGCGACCTGTCCGAGGGGCAGCGACTCGCCCTCGCCCTCGCGGTGGTGCTGACGGCGGCCCCGCCGCTCGTCCTGCTCGATGAACCCACCCGTGGCCTGGACTACGCCGCGAAGACCCGCCTGGTGGTGGCGCTGCGCGGTCTGGCGGCCCGTGGGCACGCCATCATGCTGGCCACCCACGACGTCGAACTGGCCGCACAGGTGAGCGACCGGACCCTCGTGCTGGCCGACGGTGAGATCGTCGCGCAGGGGCCGAGCCGCGAGGTGGTCACCCAGTCGCCGGTCTTCGCGCCGCAGATCGCCAAGGTGTTGGCTCCGTTGCCCTACCTGACCCTGGCCGACGTGCAGCGCACCCTGGCGCTGACGGACGTGGCACCGTGAACGCGACCCTGGCCCGGCGGCGTGGGCGGGCATTGCCCCTGCGGCCGCGGGCGGTGGCCGCGATCTTCGGCGTGACGCTGGTCGGTATCGGCGCGTTCATCTGGCCGCTGCTGATCGGTTTCGACGGCAGCGACTCCGGGCACGCACACGACGCCCCGTGGGTCTTCCTGGTGATCCTGCCGCTGCTGCTTCTGGTGGTCGCAGCCGAGATCGCCGACGGCGGCATGGACGCCAAAGCGGTCGCGCTGCTCGGCGTCCTCGGCGGAATCTGCGCGGTGCTGCGCCCGGTCACCGGCGGCGTCACCGGGGTGCAGTTGATGTTCTTCCTGCTGGTGCCCGCCGGGCGGGTGATGGGGCCTGGTTTCGGCTTCGTCCTGGGCAACGCCGCGATGTTCGCCTCGGCCGCGCTCACCGGCGGCGGCGGCCCATGGCTGCCGTTCCAGATGCTCGCCGCGGGATGGATCGGGATGTGCGCAGGTTTGCTCCCCCCCGCCCGCGGCCGGGCTGAGCTCGTCCTGCTGGCGGCCTACGGATTCGCGGCCGGTGTCGCCTACGGGTTCGTCCTCAACCTGTGGTTCTGGCCCTTCGGTACCTCCAACATCGGCGCCAACGCCGCAGTCGCGTTCTCGCCGGACGCGTCGGTAGCCGAGAACCTGCGCCGATGGCTGGCTTTCAGCACCACGTCCAGCCTGGGCTTCGACATCCCGAGGGGGCTGATCACCGCACTGGCCGTCCTCGTGGTCGGCCGGCCGGTCCTGCTCGCCCTGCGCCGGGCAGCCCGGCGAGCGGCCTTCGACGCCGCGGTCGAGTTCGCCCCCGTGGCCGACCCGCATACTTAGCCGATGCAGGCTTCCACCGAGACGGGCGATCTCACCGCGCTGGGCGCCGACGTCGAGTGGCCCGACAGCGACGCGGCCACGGCCATGCAGCAGGCGCTCGCCGCGTCCAGCCACGAACTGGGCCGCCTCGGCGAGCTGGCCGAATGGGTAGCGGGCGTGCAAGGCCGCTGCCCACCGCGCGACTTCGCCCGGATCCGCACGATCGTGTTCGGTGCGTCGGTGACGGGCGAGGGCTGCGGGTCGCTCGCGGCCATCGAGGAACTCGACCGGTCGGGCGTGCGACCGGTGCCGCAGCGCGAGGGATCGATATCGGAGGCGTTCGTGGCCGGGGCGGCTCTCGCTGACGAGGAGGTCGACACCGGCGCGGACCTACTGATCGTGGCCCTGCTGGGCCCGGACGCCGCAACGCCCGTCTTGGCGCTCGTGTCGGTACTCACGAACACCGAGCCCGTGAAGGTGCTGACGCGTGGGGCAGGACTGGCCCCGGAGGTGTGGATGCAGCGGGCGGTAACCGTTCGCGATGCCCGCCGGCGCGGCATGGCGCACCGCGCCCAGCCGGCCCGACTGCTCGAGGAGCTGGGCACTGTCGACGTCGCGGCCGCCGCGGCCTTCCTCCTGCGGGCCGCCGCGCGCCGAACCCCGGTCCTGCTCGACGGGCTGCCCGCGACGACAGCAGCGCTGGCCGCCTACGAGGC
The DNA here is from genome assembly GCA_030853345.1 of Actinomycetota bacterium. Lineage (GTDB taxonomy): Bacteria > Actinomycetota > Actinomycetes > Mycobacteriales > Jatrophihabitantaceae > QHCC01. The sequence continues at coordinate 9,207 of JALYVG010000033.1, forward strand.
CCAACCGCGGGCCGTTCGCTGGTGGCACTGCGCCGACCTGTCCGCCGAGCCCGCGCACGACGTGGCGATGACCAAGCTCGGTCAGCGCTCGGTGCTCGACCTGGGCACCGGCCTGGGCGACGGCACCGCAGGATTACTCGCTGCGCTGGTGTTGCGCGCCGCCATCGGCACGGTCGCTGAACTCGCCGTTCCCGCCGAGCTGACTGCCGACCCGGCCGGCTAGTCGGGCCGCCGGCGGCACGGCAGGCGCGTGCCACGCCCGGGACCTATATCGTCGTCGGCCACGCCCCTTCGAGAACCTGGACGCATCTGTGAGCACGCCCGAAGACCCGCCGGCGGTGACCACGCCGCCGCTGTCAGACACCGACCACGACGCACTCGAGGCGGTCACGTGGCAGGTTCGCGTCGCGGCCGCCTGGAGCTGGCGGCTCATCGTCATCGGCGCCGCCCTGTACCTGCTGGCCAAGATCTTCGTGAAGATCGAACTGGTCGCGTTCTCGTTCATCCTCGCGTTGTTCCTCACCGCAGTGCTGCATCCGCTCGAGAGCCGGCTGCGCACGATGATGGGCGGCCCGAAGTCGCTACCGGCAGCGTGTGCTTTGCTCTTCGGAGTAGCCGTGCTGACGGGCGTGGGCTGGTTCGTGGTGTGGCAGATCTCGACGCACTACACCCAGTTGGGCAACCAGGTGACCCACGTCGTCGACCAGACCAAGCACTGGCTGCAGACCGGTCCCCTGCATCTGAAATCCGCCGATCTGGACAAGGTGTCCAAGAACATCACCGACGCCATCCAGTCCCACCAGGGGCAGCTGATCAGCGGGGCGATCGCGACCCTGCGCACGGTCGCCGAGGCTCTCGCGGCCCTGCTCCTCATCCTGCTGTCGACGTTCTTCCTGTTGCGCGACGGCGAACTCATCTGGGGTTTCGTGCTCCGGCTGTTCCCCGCCCGCGCGCACCCGCGGCTGGATACGGCCGGACGGGCCGGCTGGCGGTCGCTCGGCGGTTACATGCGCGGCCAGACTCTCATCGCGCTGTTCCACGGGATCTCGATCGCGGTGGTGTTGCTCGTCTTGCGGGTGCCGCTGGCTGCCGCGCTCGGCGTGTTGATCTTCCTGGGCTCGTTCATCCCGATCATCGGCCTGACGGTCACCGGCGCGCTGTGTGTGGCGATCACCCTGCTCGAGCACGGGGTTACCGCAGCGGTCGTCGTCGCCGTCTCGATTCTTGTGCTCGTCCAGGTGGAGTCGCACCTGCTGCAGCCGATCATCATGAGCCGGAGCGTCGAGGTCCATCCGCTGGCCATCGCCCTGTCCGTGATCACCGGCACCACCCTGGGTGGCATTCCGGGCGCGCTGATGGCCGTGCCGCTGGTGGCCTTCCTCAACACCACGGTGCGAGCCTTGCGGCAGGCGCCCGTCGGACCGGACGCTCAGGAGAACCCGAAGGAGGATCCGAAGGGGAAGGCACCGTTGCCCGATGCCGGCGGCCGCGACGCCACGTCCGCGGACAGGAGCGGGCGCAGGTAGCTCAGGTAGCTCAGGTCGCCCAGGCCAGCACCGTCTCGAGCGCGCCGGGCAGGTCGGGTAGGTGTGGCACGCTGCGCGGCAGTCGCGGGCGCCGCCAGCCCAGACCGGCCGCGCAGACCACCGGAGTGCGGGTGAGCAGGCCCCGCAACAACGCGGCATCCGCCGTCTCGGCGCTGCGTGCCCACAGCACGACCACCGACGGGCCGGTGTCCTCGACGGCGGTGTGCAGTGCGGTTTCGGGAAGGGCGCCGACCACATCGGCGCGCACGCCCGCCTCGGCCAGCGCAGCGGCCAGAGCGACCAGCGGCAGGGTGTGCTGCTCGGTGGGGGTCGCCGCGGCCAGAGCGTGGCCCTGCTGTGTGTGTCGACGCGACAGCACGCTGGTGTGTCGAACGAGGCTGGCCTGCAGGACATGAACGGCGACGTGTTCGCGTTCCACGCCGAGGCCGGTGGTCTCCCAGCGCCGGCCCAACGCTTGCAACTGCGGCATGAAGACCTGCGTCCACGCCCGTACCACGCCCCGTTCAGCGAGCAGGGCATCGGCGGCGCGGCCGATCCGGTCCGCATCCAGCCGGTCGACGGCTGCCGCGAAGCGTTCGGCTAGTCGGTCGCGCTCAACCGAGACTCCTGGGGTGGAACCGGTGCTCGGCTCGGGCTGTTCATCGCGGCCAGGTGTGGCGAAGGCGAGCAAGGCGGCGCTCCCGGTGGGCATGCCCGCGCGGGTGAGCCGTTGGAGTCGCTGGAGCGCGGCGACGTCGGCGTTGGAGTACCGGCGGTGACCGCCGGTAGTCCGCGACGTCGGCCCGATCCCGTAGCGGCGTTCCCACGCCCGAAGCGTCGCGGCGGCGACCCCGACTCGCTCGGCCACATCAGCCACCGACCAGCCGCGCACACTCGACGGCCCCAGATCGACGTCACCGCCCGCGTCGTCGATCGGGGGCGGGCGGGACGGCACGCCACAGTGTCTCGCGAACCAGGTAGGAATGTCGTAGTGGACGGCGAGTTTTTCTCCAGAACTTCCTGGCTTGGATGCACAAGTTCCGTCCATGTTTAAGCGCGGGAGCAGATGGGCACGTTGCTGGCACGGGCGTCCCGCTCAACCAGTCAGCCCGGCGCCGATCAGACCCGCACGTGTTGCCAGGCACGGTGCGCAAACCATGAGGAGACCAGTGAACGTCCCTTTGTCGACCCCGGAGGAATCATGACCGACTACGACTACCCCCCGACGCCCACGGACTACCAACCGACGGCCGGTGGCGACAACCCGCCGTTGAAGGACAAGGCGACTGACGCGGCCGAAGCGGCCAAGCAAGGTGGCACAGACGTCGTGCAGACCGCCGCCGAGAAGGCGAAGGACGTCGCCCAGGAGACGACCAAGCAAGCCCGTGACCTCGCCGGTGAGGCGCGCCAGCAAGTGCGCCAGCAGGTCGGCACCCAGCACCACGCTCTGGTCCAGAACCTGCGTTCGCTCGGCGACGAACTCGGCGGCATGACCGCCAACAGCGAGCAGTCGGGCGTGGCCACCGAGGCGGTCGGCCAGATCCGCGATCGCGTCCACGGCGCGGCCGACTGGCTGGAGAGGCGCGAGCCCGGCGACCTGGTCGATGAGGTTCGCTCGTTCGCCCGCCGTCGTCCCGGTGCGTTCCTCGTGGGCGCACTGGCCGCCGGCGTTGTAGCTGGGCGGCTCACCCGGGGCGTGGTCGCCGCGCACAGCGACGAGGCCAGCACATCCGGTGCCGGCGCGATGTCGCAGGACGGCCCCCCGACGCAGCCTGGGCTCGCACCGACGACGACCGCGTATCCCTCGGTTGGCTACCCGGCCGAGGGTGCCGGATACGCCATGCCTGCGGGCAACGGTGAGAGCGGTTACGGCACCCCGGCCGGCTACGGCAACGAGCCCGGTTACGGCACCCCGACCGGCTACGGCAACGAGCCCGGGTTCGGCAGCCAGCCCGGTTTCGGCGAGGCCGGATACGGCGCCCAGCCCGGTTACGGCGTGCCCCCCGCCGGCGGCTACCCGTCGGCGGACGCTCCGGAGAACGGGGAGGGCTGGCGGTGACCGCACCAAGCGCCGAGCCGACTGTCGGCTACCACCGCACCAATGACGTGGGTTCGGCATCGGTCGGCGAGCTCATCACCGACGTGAGCCGCGACCTGTCGACGCTCATGCGGCAAGAGCTCGAGCTGGCCAAGGCCGAGATGAAGGCCGAGGTCGGCAAGACCGGCAAGGCCGCCGGAATGCTCGGCGGCGCCGGCCTGGCCGGCTACATGGTGCTGCTGTTCTTGTCCATCTCCCTGTGGTGGGGCCTGTCCAACGTCATGGACCAGGGCTGGGCCGCGCTCATCGTCGCGGTGATTTGGGCCGTGATCGGCGCCATTTTGTACACCACCGGACGCAGCACGCTGCGCACTGTCAACCCCAAGCCCGAACGGACCGTCGACACGGTCAAGCAGGTCCCCGACGCCTTGAAAGGTCAGTGAATTAGGTCATGAGCAGTCCTCAGGAGATTCAGCGCAACATCGAGCGCACCCGCGCCTCGTTGAGCGCCGACGTGAACCGGCTCAATGAGAAAGTCTCACCGGCCAGGGTCGTGGGCCGCCGGGTCGACCGGATCAAGGGCACCGCCACCTCGGTGAAAGAGCGGGTGATGGGCTCGCCCGACGAGGGATACGGGCTGCGCTCGGCCGGTGACTCGGTGAGCACCGGAGCAACGTCGGCCAAGGACAGCGTCAGCTCGGCGGTATCCAGCGTGGGTGACGCGGCGTCCTCCGCGGTGTCCACGGTGGGCGACGCGGCCTCGGCAGCACCACAGACGGTGCGGCGGCAGACGCAGGGCAACCCCATGGCCGCAGGCGTCATCGCCTTCGGGGTGGGCTGGCTGCTGTCATCGCTGCCGCCGGCGACCCAGCGCGAGCAAGACGTGGCCGGGATGGCCGAGGACAAGGCCAAGGAGTTGGCCGAACCGCTGAAGGAGAAGGCGCAGGAGATGGCCGGCAACCTTCACGAACCGCTGCAGCACTCGGTGGAGCAGGTCAAGTCCACCGCTGCCGAAGGCGCGCAGCAGACCGCGGAGCAGGCCAAGTCGGCGGCAGCTGACGTCAAGGAACCACTGCAGCAGTAACGCTCGGGGGGGACACGCGACCGGTCAACAGGACGACCGGCCGCGTGTCCGTTAGTTCGGAAGGAACATCAGGATGGGAACGACCCGGACAGGGACGAGGCGGGCGGTCATGCCGGAGAGTCCGCGCGACATATCCAGGCCGGGGTGGCGCAGCATCCTGCGGCGCTCGGTGAAGGAGTTCAAGCACGACGACGTGACCGACCGGGCGGCAGCGCTCACTTACTACGGCGTGCTTGCCATCTTTCCTGGCGTGCTGGTGTTGGTCTCAATCCTCGGACTTCTCGGCAAGTCAACCGCCCAGAAGCTTCTCGACAACCTCGGCCAGGTCGCCCCCGGCGGGGTGAACAATTTCTTGCGCAGCGTCATCGAACAAGTCCAGGGCAAGAGCGGGGCCGCAGGTATTGGTGCGGTCGTCGGCCTGGCGCTGGCCCTCTGGTCGGCATCTGGATACGTAGCCGCGTTCATGCGTGCCTCGAATGCGATCTATGACGTCGACGAGGGTCGTCCGATGTGGAAGACCGCGGCGATGCGGCTGGCCGTGACGCTGCTGCTGGTGATCATGTTGGTGGCAAGCGCCGTCATGGTGGTCATCAGCGGTCCGATCGCCAGAGCCGTCGGGCACGCAGTCGGCATCGGGGACACCGGCGTGACGGTCTGGAACATCGCGAAGTGGCCCGTGCTCCTGGTGCTGGTCAGCCTGATGTTCTCGCTGCTGTACTGGGCCTGCCCCAACGTCAAGCAGCCAGGCTTCAAGTGGATCACTCCGGGCGGCCTGCTGGCGGTGGTCATCTGGTTGATCGCGTCCGGACTGTTCGCCGTATACGTGGCGTTCTCGGGGTCCTACAACAAGACCTACGGGGCGCTGGCGACCGTGATCGTCTTCCTGGTCTGGCTGTGGATCACGAACATCGCGATCCTGTTGGGGGCCGAGTTCAACGCCGAAAGCCAACGCCAGCGAGCCATCGAGGGCGGCCTGCCCGACGATGTCGAGCCCTTTGTGGAAATGCGCGACACCAGCAAGCTCGACGACGCCCAGAGCGAGCGAGTGGAGCGGGCCGAGCGAGCTCGTCGTTCAGCCTTCGACAGCAGGGATCGCGGCTAGCGGACGTGTGATTCGACGAACGGCGGCTTGACGACCCGCACCGCTGACCGGCGGCCGCGCACATCGACGGTGACCTCGTCGCCTTCACCCACGCCGGATCCCGTCGCGATGAGCGCCAACCCGATACCTACCTTGCGGGTCGGTGAGAACGTCCCGCTGGTGACTTCGCCGACGGTTGTGCCGTCGGCAGCCAGCATTGCCATGTGCGTGCGCGGGATGCCGCGGTCGAGGGCCTGGATCCCCCACAGCAGCCGGGCCGGTCCGGCCGCCTTCTCGGCGGCGAGCGCGTCGCGGCCCCAGAACGTGTCCTTCTTCCAGCCCACGGCCCAGCCCGAGCGGGCCTGCACTGGGGAAATGTCCAACGACAGGTCCTGGCCGTGCAGCGGGTATCCCATCTCGGTGCGCAGTGTGTCGCGGGCACCGAGCGCGGCGGGCATCCCGCCCATCTCGCGCACGGCATCGGAGATGGCGTCCCACAGCGCAACCGTGTCGTCCCAGGCCGGGATCAGCTCATAGCCGTGCTCGCCGGTGTAGCCGGTGCGGCAGATTCGGACCGGTCGACCATCGAACTCGGCGTCGGCGTAGGCCATGTAGTCCTGGTCGGCGGGCAGTCCCAGGCGCCCCAGGACGTCGGCCGAGCGAGGGCCCTGCACGGCGAGCACGCCGAAATCCTCGTGCTGCAACCTGACGTCGATGCCGGCGGGGGCCGCGGCCGCGAGCCGGCGTACCACCTCGGCGGTATTGGCGGCATTGGGCACGAGGAACACCTCGTCGTCGCCGACGAGGTAGGCGATCAGGTCGTCTACGACGCCGCCGGACTCGTCGCAGCACAGCGTGTACTGCGCCTTGCCGGGTTCAATACGGCTGAGGTCGTTGGACAGGCAGGCGTTGACGAAGGCTCGCGCCCCGGGGCCGCGGACGGTGGCCTTGCCCAGGTGCGAGACGTCGAACACGCCCACCGCGTCGCGCACCGAGGCGTGTTCCTTGAGTACCCCGCCGCCGCTGGCGGCGTACTCGATGGGCATCTCCCAGCCACCGAAATCGGCGAGCTTGGCGCCCAGGTCGACGTGGCGTTCGTACAACGGGGATCGCTTCGCACTCATAACGGCACCGTATCGACACCGCCCACGACGCCGGGCGGGGACCACCCGCTCAGTGCCCCATACCATCGCTGGCATGACTGCTGTCTCTCTCGTCGACCCGTCCGCCCCGATTTCCGCCGATGCGGTCGTCGTGGCGGTCGTCTCCAGCGCCGACGGACCGCGACTGGCGCCAGGCGCCAAACCGGTCGACGCAGCGCTAGGCAGGCGGCTGGTTACGGCGCTCAAGGCGGCCGGCGCGTCCGGCAAGCCCGACGAGGTAACCAAGATCCCGACTCTCGGGCTCGCGCCGTTCGGCCTGGTCGTTGCAGCTGGGATCGGCCCGGACAGCAAGCACCCCGAGCAGGTCCGCCGGGGGGTGGGCGCAGCGCTGCGCTCGCTGAGTGGCCACAAGCACGTCCACGTCGCCGTCGACGCACCGGTCGACGTGATCGCCGAGGGCGCGCTGCTCGGCACCTATGCCTTCACCACCTACAAGTCCTCGGTCGCGAAGCCGGCCCTGCGCAAGATCACCATCGCGGCGAAGTCCGGCCCGGGGGCAACCGCAGCGCTGCGTCGCGCCCGGGTCGTCGCCGACGCGGTATCCGCGGCCCGCGACTTCATCAACACCCCGCCCAACGACCTGTATCCCGAGTCGTTCGCGGCACGCGCGAGCCAGCACGCGGCGACCCAGAAGTTGGCCGTCGAGGTGCTCGACCCGGGCGCGCTCGCCCGCGGCAAGTTCGGCGGCATCCTCGCTGTCGGGTCCGGGTCGACCCGGCTGCCCCGCCTGGTCCGCATCACCTACCGGCCGGCCAAGCCCAAGGCCCGGATCGCACTGGTGGGCAAGGGAATCACGTTCGACTCCGGAGGCCTCAACATCAAGACCGCGAACATGGCGGCCATGACGTCGGACATGAGCGGTGCCGCTGCAGTTGTGGCCAGCGTCGTCGCGATCGCCGCGTTGAAGCTGCCGGTCGAGGTGACCGCAACCGTGCCGATGGCCGAGAACCTGCCCTCCGGTTCGGCCTACCGGCCCTCCGACGTGCTGCGGATGCGCGGCGGGCAAACCGTCGAGGTGTCAGACACCGACGCCGAGGGACGCCTGGTGCTGGCCGACGCCATCGCGCGTGCGCTCGAGGACGACCCCGACTACCTCATCGAGGCCTCCACCCTCACCGGCGCCCAGGTCGTCGCCCTGGGTACCCGCGTGATCGGCGCCATGGGCGAGCCCGGACTGCGCGATCTGGTCGCGGCCGCCGGCAACGCCGCCGGAGAATCGGTGTGGGCCATGCCCCTGCCCGACGAGATGCGCTCCGGACTGGACTCGCCCATCGCCGACATCTCCAGCCTGGCCAGCGAGAAGGGCGGCGGCATGCTCGTCGCGGGGTTGTTCCTCGCCGACTTCATGCCAGCGGGGCAGTCCTGGGTGCATCTGGACATTGCCGGCCCGGCCTGGAACTCCGGCGGTGCCCGTGGCTACACGCCCAAGGGTGCGACCGGGGCTGCGGTGCGCACCATCATCGCGGCGGCGCAGGACCTGGCGGGTCGCTGACCGGCTGATCAGAGCGCCCGGGCGGATCGGGGACTGCCGCGATCGCGCTTTCCCAGCGCTTGTGCAGGCTGTGGTAGGCGCGGGCCCTGACACGTTCGGCGTTGAACGCCACCCAGGCACACACGATGGCAAGTGGGATCTCCAGGAGCACCGCCGAGATGATGGCCAACGTCAAATGCTCTGGTTCTTCGGTGGTGACGATGTCGAACCACGCGTCGACCACCAGCATGGTGGCCGCCACCGCCGCGACCGCCCCGGTCGCCGGCTTGCGGCGCAGGGCACAGTAGGCCAGGGCCGCCATCACCACGGCCATGGCGGCGTCGTACCCCACCCAGGCGATGTCGTAGTCGACGGCCCGTTGGCGCGCCGGCAGGGTCAGCGCCAGGTAGACGATCCAAGGGATGAAGCCGATCGCGCAGCAGACCGCGAGCGGCCCCAGCCAGCGCGGCAGCGGCAGGGTGAGCTGTTTGGGCAACCCGCCCATCGCGCCCTCGGCCGAGTCGAGCGGCGACCCGGCCGGCAGCTCCTGACCCGCCTCGGGCCCGAGGCGGCTCGACCGCTCATCATCAGCAGCGCCCCTCGGGGCATCGGTTCGGCTCACACCGAAGGGCCTACCCCGGGCGACCCGGCCTCACCGCTGTCCTTGCGCCGCGCGGTCCATTCGCGCATCCGCTTGGGATAGCCGACGACGCCGGCGTCGTAGAGCGGGATCGCGTGCTTCTTGGTGAACGAACGCGCCGCGGCGGCACCGTCGATACGGCGTCGGGTCCATTCACCGGTGCTGGCGACGAGGACGACGGTCGCTTCGGTGACCGCCGTCCGGGGCTCGATGTAGGCCTCCACCCCGGTGCGCGACGCGACGAACTGGGACAGGTGAGAGAGGTCGTCCGACGTCGCGGTGCGCAACGTACCCGCACGGTCCTTCTTCCTGCGAGGTAACCAACCCACCGAGTTCTCCCGATGCTCGTCGAACGCACGACCGGGTGTCGCGGCCCGCACCTCATGATCCCACCGCCGGCGCGCATCGGCCCGTCAATCGGGGACATCGCCCCCTGTCACGTCCCGGGCCCGTTGGTGCCAAGATGGACGATGCGCGTCCCTCCAAGGAAGCAGGAGCAGCAGTGACCGACAACCAGTCCGATCTCGTCATCCTCGGCGGCGGCAGTGGCGGGTATGCCGCGGCGCTGCGGGCGGCCGAACTCGGCAAGTCAGTCGTCCTGATCGAGAGGGACAAGGTGGGCGGCACCTGCCTGCACCGCGGTTGCATCCCCACCAAGGCGCTCCTGCACGCCGGCGAGATAGCCGACCAGGCCCGCGAGAGCTCCCAGTTCGGTGTCAATGCCACCTTCGAGGGCATCGACATGGCCGGCGTGCACAAGTACAAGGACGGCGTCGTCAACAAGAACCACAAGGGGCTCGTCGGCCTGATCAAGAGCCGCGGCATCCAGATCGTCGAAGGCGAGGGCCGCCTGAGCGGGCCGAAGACGGTGACCGTCAACGGGGACACCTACACGGGCGCGAACCTCATCCTGGCCACCGGCTCCTACTCCCGCACCCTGCCCGGCCTCGAACTCGACGGCCAGCGGGTGATCGCCAGCGAGCACGCGCTGCAGCTCGACCATGTGCCGACGTCGGCCATCGTGCTGGGCGGCGGGGTCATCGGCGTCGAGTTTGCCAGCGCCTGGAAGTCCTTCGGCGCCGACGTGACGATCATCGAGGCATTGCCGCACCTGGTTCCCCTAGAGGACGAGGCCAACTCCAAGCTGCTCGAGCGGGCCTTCCGCCGGCGCGGCATCGCCCACAAGCTCGGCGCGCGCTTCGAGCGGGTCGAGCACACGGACTCCGGCGTTCGGGTGCACCTCGAAGGCGGGGACACTCTCGAGGCCGAACTGCTGCTGGTGGCGGTGGGGCGCGGGCCCACCTCGGCGGACCTGGGCTTCGAGGAGCAGGGCATCACCCTCGACCGCGGCTTCGTCGTGGTCGACGAGTACTGCCGCACGGGGGTCGACGGCGTGTACGCGGTCGGTGACCTGATCCCCACCCTGCAGTTGGCACACGTCGGATTCGCCGAGGGCATCCTCGTCGCCGAGCACATCGCGGGCCTGCCCGTCGTGCCGATCGACTACGCGGGAGTTCCGCGGATCACCTACTCGGCCCCCGAGGTCGCCTCGGTCGGCCTGACCGAGGCGCAGGCCGCCGAGAAGGTCGGCGCCGACAACATCAAGACTGTGACCTACGACCTGTCCGGCAACGGCCGCAGCGCGATCCTCAACGCCAAGGGTGCGGTCAAGCTCATCGCCCAGGTCGACGGGCCGGTGCTGGGCGTCCACATCGTCGGCGAGCGCGTCGGCGAGCTCATCGCCGAGGCCCAGCTGATCTACAACTGGGAGGCACTGCCCAGCGAGGTGGCCCAGCTCATCCACCCGCACCCCACCCAGTCCGAGGCGATCGGCGAGGCGCATCTGCTCCTGGCCGGCAAGCCTCTGCACGTGCACGACTGACATTTCGTCCGCCCAGCTAAGGAGTCGTTGGACCATGCCGGTCTCCGTGACCATGCCCCGCCTCGGTGAGAGCGTCACCGAAGGCACCGTGACGCGATGGCTGAAGGCCGAGGGCGACCACGTCGACGCCGACGAGCCGCTGCTCGAGGTCTCCACCGACAAGGTCGACACAGAAGTACCCTCGCCCGCATCCGGAACGGTGCTCTCGATCAAGGTGCAGGAGGACGAGACCGTCGAGATCGGCGTCGAACTCGCCGTGATCGGCGAGGCCGGTGAGGACAGCGACGCAGCCGAAGGCGGCCAGGGCGCCGCCAATTCGACCGGGCAACCGGCCGAGGAGCCAGAAACGGCCCAGGAGCCCGAGAAGCCTGAGCAGTCCGAACAGGCCGAGCAGGCGCAGGCTGAGCAGCCGGCCGAGGCAGCAGCGCCCGAGCCGGCAGCGCAGGCAGAGCCAGCAGCGGCGCCGGAGCCAGCAGCGCCGCCCGAGCCCGAGCGTCCGGCCCCCGCTGCGGGCGATTCGTCCGGCGCCGACGACGAGGACGACGATGTCGCCGGGACCTACGTGACCCCGCTGGTGCGCCGCTTGGCCACGGAGCACGGTGTCGACCTGAGCACCGTCCACGGCACCGGCGTCGGCGGCCGGATCCGCAAGTCCGACGTGCTCTCGGCCGCCGAGCAGAGCAAGGCCGCGGCACCTGCACCGGCCGCTGCTCCGGCGCCCGCCCGCGCACCCTCCCACGCCGCGCAAGCGACTGCACCCGCTACCGCGGCACCCACGCCTGCGCCCGAGGCAGCGCAGGAACCGGCGGCAGCGCAGGCCACCCCCGCTGCGGCGGCCGCGCAACGCGGACGCGTTGAGCCGATGTCGCGGATGCGCCAGGTCATCGCCTCGCGGATGGTCGAGTCGCTGCAGACCTCGGCCCAGCTCACCACCGTCGTGGAGGTCGACGTCACCAAGATCGCCCGGCTGCGAGATCAGGCCAAGCGTGACTTCGAGGCCCGCGAGGGCGTCAAGCTGAGCTTCCTGCCGTTCTTCGCCGTCGCCGCCATCGAAGCGCTCAAGGCCCATCCGATCGTGAACGCCTCGATTGATGTCGAAGCCAAGACGATCACCTACCACGCAGCGGAGCATCTGGGCATCGCCGTCGACACCGAACGCGGCCTGGCCGTGCCCGTCATCCACGACGCGGGCGATCTGAACCTGGGCGGGCTGGCGCGCAAGATCGCCGACCTGGCCGAGCGAATGCGCTCGAACAAGATCAGTCCGGACGAACTCGGCGGCGGCACGTTCACGCTGACCAACACCGGCAGCCGGGGCGCCCTGTTCGACACGCCGATCATCAACCAGCCGCAGGTGGCAATCCTGGGCACCGGCGCGGTCGTCAAGCGCGCCGTCGTCATCTCCGACCCGAACCTGGGCGAGACGATCGCGGTGCGCTCGATGGTCTACCTCGCGTTGTCCTACGACCACCGCATCGTCGACGGGGCCGACGCCGCTCGCTTCCTCACCACGATGAAGGCGCGGCTCGAGGCGGGTGCGTTCGAGCGGGCCCTCGGCCTGAGCTGATGCACGTCGTCCTCGCCGGGGCATCTGGACTGATCGGTAACGCGCTGCGGGCGGCGCTGCGCGGCGACGGGCACCGGGTCACCACACTGGTCAGGCGTCCTCCCGGCGCCGCTGACGAGGCGCGCTGGGCGCCGGAACGGCACGAGCTCGACCCCGAGGTCTTGCGCGAGGTGAATGCGGTCGTGTGCCTGTCCGGTGCCGGCGTCGGTGATCACCGCTGGACCGATTCCTACAAGGAGGTCATGCGCTCCAGCCGGCTCGACAGTGTCGGCACGTTGGCCAGTGGCATGGCGGGGTTGTCTGACGGCCCGCGGGTGCTGCTGTCGGCCTCCGCGGTGGGATACTACGGCGACACCGGCGAGCGGGTGGTGGACGAGAGCGCACCGCGCGGCGACGGGTTCCTGGCCGAGTTGTGCGAGGAATGGGAGGCGGCGACCCGGCCGGCGCAGGACGCAGACATCCGGGTCGCGCAGCTGCGCACCGGCTTGGTGCTGTCCTCCGACGGGGGGCTGCTGAAACGGCTCAAACTCATCGTCTCGCTCGGCGCGGGCGGCCGACTCGGCAGCGGGCGCCAGTACATGCCGTGGATCTCGCTGGCCGACGAGATCGCCGCGATCGGCTTCCTGCTTCACCACGAGGTGAGCGGACCGGTGAACCTGACCGGTCCCGACCCGGTCCGCAACGCCGAGTTCATCGCCACCCTCGCCGGTCTGCTGCACCGGCCGGCCATCGTGCCGACACCAGGATTCGCACTGCGGATCGTGCTCGGCGAGTTCGCCCAGGACACTCTGACCGGACAGCGCGCCGTCCCCACCACACTGCTGGCGGCCGGCTTCACGCACCAGCACAGCGACCTGAATTCGGCCCTGCGGTGGGCGCTCGGGCGCTGATCAGCGCTTGATGCCGGCGATGAGGTAGCTCGGACCGTGCCGGATCAGCTCGATATGCAGGATCGTCGGCCCCGAGCCTGCTGCCCGTCCGGTGGCAGTGCCGCCGCACACCAGCAATGACTCGGCCAGCTTGGCACGCACGGCGAACTGGGTTCGCGCGCCGGCAGCTGCCCTGACCGTGACCTGGACCTGGTCATAGGTGGTGTGCACCCCGACCAGGCGGCAACCCTCGGGGACCAGCCTGGTGAGCAGCGCGGTGTCCTGCAGGAGCAGTGGCCCGGCGACGTAGACCTGCTGCAACAGCCGGGGATCACGAACCGCAAAGGCCCGTTCCCGCAGCCTGTCGAGTCCGGCCAGCGTGCCGGCCACGCCGCGCGCGTCGAGCGTGACCGCGGCCGGTGCGCTGTGCG
>JALYVG010000115.1 GCA_030853345.1 Actinomycetota bacterium
CCGGAGCCCACGTCGTCCCTGGCCGCTATCCGCAGCGCATCGACCACTACTCAGCGCTGCGCACGATCGAGGATGCCTACGGACTACCGCGCCTGGGCCTCAGCGCCCGCGCTCGACCCATCACGGCTATCTGGTCTCGCTGAGTGCAGGTCCGCGTAATCTGCCGGCCATGACGATCATGTCGGGCGCAGGTTGGCGCAAGGTCCTCGCGGGTGGCGCGGTCGTCGGGGCCGGCGTCGCCGGGTACCTCGGCCTGGTCACCGGCGCCGTGCCGGTCGACGTGGGGCTGGGGCGGCGCATCCGGGCGCTCGGACCCTTCACCATCGACATCGCCGCACCCCGCCAGGTGGTTTTCGACGTGCTCGCTGAGCCCTATCTCGGTCGCCAGACAAGAGCGGTGGCGGAGAAGATCCGCATTCTCGAGCGGGGCACGGACATGGTGCTGGCTGCGCACCGTACGCCCGTCCGGGGCGGTCTGGTCGCGACGACCGTGGAGACGGTGCGCTTCACCCGACCCGAGCGAGTCGACTTCCGCTTGGTCCGCGGACCCGTGCCGCTCGTCGTCGAACAATTCGTCCTTCGCGAGAAGAGGGATGCGACCGAGTTGACCTACACCGGTGAGCTGGGCACCGACTTGTGGAGCATCGGCCAGCGGTGGGGCGCAGCCGTTGCTGGTCCGTGGGAACGCACGGTGCAAGCCTCCTTCGGCTCGGTGAAGGCCGAGGCTCAGCGCCGCGCTATTCGGCCAACGCGGGGATGACCTGCTGTGCGTAAAGCTCGATGCTCGCCGGGTCATAGGCAGCGTCGACGAAGTAGTTGATCGCGTAGGTCAGGCCCATGCCTCGCGCCTCGGTGAGCCGCTCGACGATTTGCTCGACGGTGCCCACCAACGGGCCGCTGGCGAACTGGTCGAAAGCACGCTCGAGCACGTTTGCGTCGACCAGCGGTGCATAGTGCGCGCGCACCCAAGCCAGCTTGTCCTGCACGTCACTTTCGGTCTGGCCGATCACGACGTTGTAGTTCCCAGAGCGCACGATCGCGTCGAAGTCGGTGCCGACGTCACGGCAGTGCCCCGCGAGCACCTCTGACTTGTGCTTGAACGTCTCGGGGGTGGCATCGAAGTTGGTGTACTGGGCGTACTTCGCAGCGATGCGCAGTGTCTTCTTCTCCCCGCCGCCGGCAATCCACAGTGGGATACCGCCCTCTTGCAGCGGGAGCGGACGCCCGATCGCGCCGTCGACCTGGTAGTACTTGCCGTCGAGAGTCGCGCTGCCGGTCGTCCAGAGTTGGCGCATTATCTGCACGCCCTCGTCCAGTCTGCCCAGCCGCTCACCGGCGCTCGGGAATCCATAGCCGTAGGCGCGCCATTCGTGTTCGTACCAGCCGCCGCCGATGCCCATCTCAACGCGTCCGCCGGAGATGATGTCAACGGTGCTGGCCACCTTGGCCAGGTAGGCCGGGTTGCGGTAGGCCACGCACGTGCACATCTGGCCGAGCCGGACGCGGCTGGTGGCGGCGGCGAAGGCGGCCATCAGCGACCACGCCTCGTGCGTCGCCTCATCGGTCGGCACCGGGACGGTGTGGAAGTGGTCGTACACCCAGATCGACTCGAACGGCCCGTCGTCGGCCGCACGGGCGACCCCGAGCATGCGCTGCCACTGGTTCTCGGGCACGACGCCGGCCAGGTCCAGGCGCCAGCCTTGCGGAACGAACAGTCCAAATCGCATGGCTCCACCCTATTGTTTGCCAGTGTGCGGATGGGCAGCGACTGGGCGCGGGCGCGCTTCGGCGCGGCCCACGTGGCCCGGCTCGCGACGTCGGACGACTTCGGCCGCCCCCACATAGTGCCGATCGTCTTCGCGATCGACGGGCCGTTGATCTATTCGGCGGTCGACGCCAAGCCGAAGTCGAGCACCGCCCTGCGCCGGCTGGCCAACATTTCGGTGAATCCGCAGGTGAGCCTGCTGGTCGACTACTACGACGACGACTGGGAAAATCTGTGGTGGGCGCGCGCCGACGGGCGGGCGCGGGTGCACGACGACGGCAGCGCCGCGGTCGGCCCACTTACCCAGCGGTATCGGCAGTACCGTGACGCACCCCCCGAGGGGCCGTTCATCGCGATCTCTGTCGAGCGGTGGTCGGGCTGGTCGGCCATCCAGTGATGACAGCCCGTCAGGTGGGTTCACTGTCGAGTGCTTCGATAGCAGCATGACCGGTCACGACGAGGTTGCGCGTGTTGTGTACGCCAGTCGGGAGATTGCCGCGAGCGCCGAGCAGATCTTTGAGCTCATTGCCGACCCGGCTCAACAGCCTCGCTGGGACGGCAACGACAACTTGGCCGAGGCACCGAGCGGGCAGCGAGTCCGCTCCCTCGGCGCCGTGTTCACCATGACGACGACGAAGGGCAGTGTGCGGGAGAACCACGTCGTCGAGTTCGACGAGGGCCGCCTCATCGCCTGGAGACCCGCCGAACCCGGCCAGGACCCGCCCGGGCACCTATGGCGATGGGCGCTCGAGCCGATCGATTCATCGCGGACGCGTGTCACCCATACCTACGACTGGACTGAGTTGACCGACAGGGGCCGCTTTGCTCGTGCTCGGGCGACCACGGCCGCAAAGCTCCAGGCTTCGCTAGACCGACTCGGTTCCCTCGCCGAGGGTGAGTAAACCTGCGCTGAGGCCGACAAGCGCAGCCGGTCCGGCAGAATCTGTCGGGTGTCAGGCTATGCAGGAGACAGCCACGATTCGCGCGTGGCGGCCTCGAGCGATGTGGCATCTGCAGTCGAGCTACTCGTGGGCGCGTTCTACGATGATCCGACGTGGTCGTGGGCCTTTCCAGACCCGCACGCTAGGCGAGCGCAACATCGCGCGCTGTGGGGCCTGTTCGTCGCGGGCGCCATGCGGTATCCGTGGGTTTGGCTTGCCGCGCGCAATACTGCGGTGAGTGTCTGGATACCGCCCGGCGGCTCGGACCTGTCCGAGCAGCAGGAGGAGTCCCTGCAGCCGCTGCTGGTGCGACTTCTCGGTCGTGACGCTGCGCGCGTACTGCGGGCGTTCGAGCTGATCGAGACCGCACACCCACGGGACGCGCCGCATTACTACCTGAGCCTGCTGGGCACCGATCCCGCCAGGCGTGGCCACGGCTACGGCCTTGGCCTGCTCGCGGCGAACCTGCGGCTCATCGACGATGCCGGCGCGCCCGCCTACCTCGAATCCAGCAACCCAGCCAACGTCTCGAGGTACGAGCGTCACGGATTCGAGGTCATCGGATCGCTCGATTTGCCCGAAGACGGCCCGACCATTCACACCATGTGGCGGGCTCCGAAGCCGCCCGTCCGTTGACAACCATCGCGGCATATCCGGAGATTGACCGGCGGCGTTGCGACCCTCGTCCTGTTGCCTACGTCGGGTATTCGAGCCCGGCCACAGATCGGGCATAGCGGCGCTCGATGGATCAGTCCTCCGGCATTTCCGCGAAGTCGCGCTTAGCCGCCCGATACCAGCCCATCCCGGCGATCGGATGCTTCCACCTGCCTTTCATGTCGTTCAGCGCACTTGCATGGGTCGCATCGCCGGCCGCCACTGCTTCGCGCAGGTGGGCGTCCTGCAGCTTGATGACCTCATCTGCGGTGGCTCCGCGCAGCGAACGGTCGCACGGTCCGCCCAACTGCTTGCACGTCATTGTTTTCATAACCGTCTCGCCCTTTCCGTCGGCTCGACCGTCATCCACCTCGAGCCCGGCTGGGACAAATCACCAAACGGTGACTGCCATGCGACGAGCGTAGGAGGCCAACCCGGCCTCCTGCTTCTTCGATCCTGATCAGTGCGACATCGGCGACGACGGCGCCGGTATAGTCGTCTCGCGTGACGGCACCCTCGTCCGTCTTACCTCGGCCGACACGGTGTCGACGCCACCCGGGGGAGCACGGGCACGGCGCCGCAATGGGCTGCATGATGAGCTACCCCGCGATGCTCGAAGGCATCGGCGACGACGCCACCTGGCTCGAGCCCGTCACCTACCAGCAGTACGCCGCCCCCAATCAGAGTTGAAGGACATCCATATGCATGAACGCACCCTCGGCCAAGGCCTGCGCGTGTCCGCAATCGGACTCGGCTGCATGGGCATGTCGCAGAGCTACGGCCCCAACCCCGGCGACCGCGACGGCATGATCGCAGTCCTGCGCGGCGCCGTCGAGGCCGGCGTTTCATTCTTCGACACCGCCGAGGTCTACGGTCCCTACGTCAACGAAGAGCTCGTCGGCGAGGCCCTTGCCCCGCTGCGCGATCAAGTGGTGATCGCGACGAAGTTCGGGTGGCGCATCGAGAACGGAACCTCCGTCGGACTCGACAGCCGGCCGGAACGGATCGCCCGAGTAGCTGACGCCTCCCTGCGCCGGCTCGGCGTAGCCGCCCTCGACCTCTTCTACCAACATCGCGTCGACCCAGATGTGCCGATCGAGGATGTCGCCGGTGCGGTCGGCGAGCTGGTGGCCGCCGGCAAGGTCCGTCACTTCGGCCTGTCGGAGGCATCGGCCGCGACGATCCGCCGCGCCCATGCCGTGCACCCGGTCACGGCCGTGCAGAGCGAGTACTCGCTGTGGACCCACGACCCCGAAGCCGAGGTGCTACCGACCTGCGCCGAACTCGGGATTGGATTCGTCCCGTTCAGCCCGCTCGGCAAGGGATTCCTCACCGGCACCGTTGACTCGGCCACCCAGTTCGCCGACAACGACATCCGGGCCAGCATCCCGCGATTCAACGCCGACAACCGCGGCGCCAACCAGGCGCTCGTCACCCACGTCCGGATCTTGGCCGGGACGAAGCACGCCGCACCGGCTCAGATCGCGCTGGCCTGGCTGCTCGCCAAGCACCCCTGGGTAGTTCCCATCCCGGGCACGCGTCGTGCCGAGCGGATCATCGAGAATCTTGGCGCCACGGGCGTCGGTCTGTCGGCTGACGACATTGCTGACCTCGACGCACTCGCGGACCGAATCGGC
>JALYVG010000118.1 GCA_030853345.1 Actinomycetota bacterium
GTGGCCGGCGCGGTGGCTGCCGGTGATGCGTTCGTGCAGCAGCGCGGCCTGCAGGACGTGTGTGACGGCGCCGCGGCCGCGGCTGCGGCGGGCGGCGCGGACCTGAACCGCGGCACCGCGCTGGCAGCCGAGCGTTCGTTGCGCTTCGCCGGCGTGCAGGACGTGGTCGACGACTACCTGGCCCGCGATCCCGGGCGCATGGCAGTGCGCGTCGAGGCCTCCCTGTCGGCCGACGCTCGCACGGTGCAGCTCACCTGTACCGAAACGACGCGCATCGCGTTCGGTGCGATGTTCGGCCACGGTGACGGCATCGCGCATCTCGCACGATCGTCGGCCCGATCACCGTTGTCATAGACCGGCCGGCGGGATCTTCGGCGTGAAGGAGGAGCGGAAGAACCCGTGCAGCGTGGTCCCGTCGATGTTTATGTTGTGGGTGATCGGCGAAACATGGTGCGGGTCAGCCGCGTCGAAGCTGATGTGCACGTCGTCGGCGGAGTCAGGCCCGGTGTTCGGGTCGTAGACATCGAGCACGACCGCTCCCGCGTTGTCGACGGAGTACCCGTAGGCGAGGACCTGGTGGCACCTGCCGATCTTGCTCAGGTCCGCGGTGTGCACGGTGACCAGAGCCAACGGGCTCGGCAGGCCGGCATCGATGTCGGCGCGCACCGTCGGCCAGCTCGACAGGACGCTACGGGCGAACGTGCCACGCCGGGTGAGGAAGAACAGGTTCATGTCTGCCGAGGGCATCAGCATCCACTGGGCGTACTGGCTGATCCCGCCTGGCCCGTTGAAGCTGTCGAGCAGCCGGGCGGCGATGAAGTCGAACAGCGCGGTGCCCTGGGCCGGAGGCCGGTCATCGGTCGGCAGAGGCAGCGCCGCCTGGAAGAAGTCGCGGGCACCGAACACCATCCCGCCGCACATCCCTTGACTGGCGTTGCCCAGCCCGACCCGGCCGGCCAGTCCGAGGTCGAGCCGAATCGTCGGCGCCGGCGGGAATGAGTTCGTGAACCTGAACCCGTTCACGCTCGGCCTGAAGTGGGGCACGGCCCTGCGTGCTGCCATTTGAGCTCACTCCCGTTCAGGCGACCGTAAATCCCGCGGACTTCAGGCCAGGCGCACCGCCTATAGCTTGCATGAGTACCGGGCCGGTGTGGCTGATACCGGAGATCTTGGGCAGAACTGCCGGTCAGGTGTGGTCCTGCGACGGAATGTGCACGAGCACCAGGCCCTCGTCGGCCAGGTCGCCGATGAGGACGCGCATGACCCCCACCGGAACCCGGAGGAGTGCGGCGATCTCGGCCACCGAGCGGCTGTGTCTGCAGAGCTGGCAGATCGCATACGCCTCCGGACCGTGACCGGGGCCGACCCGGTCGCCGGCAAAGCTGGTGACGACGAGTGCGTCGAGTGGGTACTCGTGCGGAGGCTTCGTCCGGCCGCCCGTCAGAGCGTAAGGGCGCACGATCGGCTCGGGCTCGCTGCTGGCAATGTCCACGCGCGTCGTCGGTGCCTGCCTGCCCGGCACGGACCCTGGCTTGCTCATCGACGCGGCTCCCTATCCTCGACGTCCGCGCTCGCTGGCTCCTCGTGCCGGATTGCGCCCTGCCCGGCGCCGCGGGCGCGATGAATGCCCTGCGGATAGCTCGTCAGCGCGTGGGACTCCGTCGCGTCCAGATGTGCTGCCGGCCGGGGCGCCACCGGCGTCGCTCCGGGCACCGGGTGGGCCACCCGGTCGCCGGACCAGCGGGGCTCGACCCGTTGCGACTGGAGCTCCTCGAAGATCGGTGAGCTCTGCGGCAGTGCTACTTGCTCGATGGTGGCCCCGGCCCGCGGCGATGGCGTCGCCACCGCAGCGACGAGGTTCGCGGGCAGGCGGACGAAAGCGGTCAGTCCGCCCGGCGCCGACGCAAGCAGCAGGACCCTGATGCCGTGTCGCTGAGCCAGACGAGAGACGACGAACAGCCCCGTCCGCCGTGGCACGCAGACGTCCAGTCCCGGAGGGTTGACCAGCTCCTCGTTGGCCGCGGCCAGTTCGGCCGGGCTCATCCCGATGCCACTGTCCTCGACCTCGATCATCAACTCACCACCGGCTCCGAGCCCGCGCGACTGTAGCCGTACCGGAGCGTTCTGTGGCGAGAAATGTGTCGCGTTCTCGACGAGTTCGGCGAGTAGATGCACGACGTCGTTGACCGCGGGCCCGGCAAGCTCGACGCCCGGCTGTGCGTCGAGCCGGACGCGTGCATAGTCCTCGACCTCGGCGGTGGCGGCTCGAAGCACGTCCAGCATCGGCACCGGGTCGCGGCGGCGGCGGCCCCCTTCGGTCCCGGCGAGCACCAACAGGTTCTCGTCATTGCGCCGCATCTGGGTCGCAAGGTGGTCGAGCTGGAACAGGTGGGCCAGCTGGCCGGCGTCCTGTTCACCGGCTTCCAGTTTGTCGATCAGCCGAAGCTGTCGCTCGACGAGTGACTTGCTCCGCAGGGACAGGTCGCTGAACAACGCGCTCAGTCTTGCGCGCATGAGCGCCTCGTGCCCGGCGAGACGCGCGGCTTCGCTGTGCACGGCATCGATCGCTCTGGCTAGGTCACCGATCTCGTCCTGGCGGTTCCCGGCGATCGGTAGGATCTCCGGCGCTGCATCGGAGGGATCCCTGTCGTGTTGCTGGCGGACCCGGTCGGGCAGGCTCCGGTGCGCGATGCCCAGCGCCGCCGAACGAAGTGCCTTCAGCGGACGACGGATCGAACGGGCCGCGACCAGGGTGGCAATCAGCGCGAGTCCGAGAACCGCGCCCAGGACTTCTGCGCTCAGCAGCGCGTCGTGACGGGCCGATTGGCCCAGCTCACGAATGCGTGCGGCGAGTTGCGTGCGCTGGTCGTCCTGCACCCGGCGCAGCGACGTCATCACCTCCGTAGCCGACGTGAGCCATTGCGCAGAGCTGACTCCGAGGCCATCGATCGACAAGGTGCCCAGGACCTGCGACATCGCCTTGGCCATGATTGCCACCCCCGGCCCCGTCACGGTGCTGCGGTACAGCGCCCTCGCGCTGGCCGGTGCGACAGTGAGGTAAGCCGCCACCCCGACACGCTGCGCCATGTTGGCTGCAATGAGGTCGGTGACAGCTGTACCGCGCAGACCACCCGCGCGCAGGCCGCGGTAGATCAGCAGGCGCTGCTGAGACACTGCCTCCTTGGCCCCGGCGAGCGATTCCAGACCGACGGCACGGCGCGCCACATCACCGTTCGTGCTCTGCGCAGCCAGGAGTCCAGGCACTCCGAGCAAACCCTGTACCAGCCGTGTGTAGCTGGTCGCGACCGATGTGGGGTCGACGCCGCCCCAGGTCGCGGTGCGACGGACGTCGCCAAGTCCGCTCAGCGCGGCGAGCGCATCGCGCAGTTGTGTCCGCACCGCGGCGCGGCGGGAAACGTCGACGCCCGCCAGGCGGGTGCGCAACGCGGCGATGTCCGCGTCGGTTCGGCTGCGCGCGGCGCCGAGGCCAGCCAGGCTTCGCGGAGGTGGGGCAGAAAGGTCACCGACCGTCTGGTCACGTTCGGTCTGCATCGAATCGACGAGCGCGTCGACCTGCGGCAGGAGGTCGGCCGCATTCTCCAGGCGCGCGTAGGCCGCACCAGTCGATAGCGCAGACTGCATACGAAATCCGCCGAGGACCAGCGCGGCGACGGCGGGGATGAGCACGACGGTGATGATCTTCCGGCGGATTCCCCACCGGCCCCGGCGGCGCGAAGCGCGCCGGGCCACGGGTTCCCGCGCCGGCGAAAGTGCGACGCCGTGCCGTGGGGCGGGGGGCATACCGCGGCCATCCTCGGCCCAGCTCGGACGGTCCCGCGCCGGATCGGCCCACGTCGGAGCGAGCCGGGGGAACTGGTCGTCCACGGGTGATGGGTTCACTATCGCGCCCTCAAAGCGGTTGCCCTGTCGCCCGCCGGCATGGAGCGAAACGGATGGCCGCGAAGCTGGTCAGGCCAACTTACCGCCTAACACGCGCCAAACGCCATGCCGCGCCTCGGGGCGCAGCCCGGGCGTCTTAGCTGGCGAGCACGACGGCGACTGCCAGAGCGACGATCACGCATAGTGACGAACGGGATCACTGCCTAGGCGGGCCAACGCCGAGCGTGATGATGATCGCGCGAGCCGCCGGCGGGAGCGGGGACGTCCCGCGACCGCCGGGCGGCATATTTGGCATTTCACGCAAAAGCGGGCATGGTGGGGTCTAGGTCCGCGACCTGCCGGAGCGCGGGAACGAGACCTAGGCCCGGTCGGGCTTCGGAACGAGGGCCGACCGGGCCGCCCAATTTCGTCGGGCGCCGATCTCCCTGCGGCCAGGACAGCGATGGCCGCCCGGGCGCAGGAAGATCGCTGCAGCTAGCGGATCCGAATCGACTGCGTGTACGAGTCCTGGTTCGGGGCAGTCCTGCCAGGCTTGCCGCGGAAGTCGGTCCAGCACGGGTGCAAGATCAGGTCGTAGCCCATCGCGGTGGCGGTGTAGTCCCCGATGAAGACGCCCTGAACCTCGTTGCCCTGGTCGTCGGTACCGACGAACTGAATCTGCGGGTTCGAGGACTGGGTGGTGACCCGGTGAATGGGCCCGAAGTCGGCCCGCGCCCCGATCGAGCGCCAGTACGCGTAGTCCAGGTTGATGCCGTTGGGGTCGTAGTGCCGGGTGTAGGACGTCACGGCGGTGACGCCGGCAAAGGTGGCGATCGCACCGAACACCTCGTCCTGCCGGGTGCCGACGGTAGCCGGCGCTGACCAGTGCATGCCGTCACGAGACATCGACACGATGTTGTCACCGTTGGACTTGATAGACGCGCCCGTGGTCTGGTCATACGTGCCGTGCCGGTCATCGGCCCAGGTCACCGCCAGGCGGTCGAAGACGGGGTCGTAGGCCAGTTGCGGGTAGCTGTTGATTCGGAAGTTCTCCCCGGTCAATGTCTCGGTGCCCAAAGCATCATTGAACGGGAAGTCGAAATTGGAGTCGACGACTGTCCGGGCGAACGTGTGCCCGCGGTCGCGAGAGGTCGCCACGACTGTGACATCGCGGTCGCTCGGATCGGCACCACAGGCCAGAGTGGCGCATTCGGCCCCCTCGTAGGCGATGTAGAGGGTGCCGTTGCGGCTGACCTGCGGGTTGGAGCCCTGCGAGAAGGGCGTGATGCCGCCGTGGAACCCGGCCAGCGGGACGTCGACCCGGCGCGCCCGTGAGAAGGAGCGCCCGTAGTTGTTGCTGGCCGCGACGACGATGGGTGATTCGAGGTAGCTGCCGTCAGGGTTGTCCGCGAAACGGGTCCACGAGACGTACACGGCCCCGCTGAACCGGTCCGCGCCGACCCAGATCTTGTCGTTGAAGACTGTCGTGGGCGTGGGGTGGCCGGCCGAGTCCACGCCGTCGATCGCAATGATGACGGGCTCGCCCCAGTGCAGGCCGCCGTCGTGGGAGACATTGAGCACGATGGCGCTCGCGACCTCGGTCCCGCCGGGAGCTGTCGGCGTGCTCCGGCTGAAGGCGATGTTGCCGTAGTACACGGTGTTGTGCGGGCCGAACGCGATCGTCGGGTCACCCGCGGAGTCCATGTAGGACAGCGCGCCGGTCGCGCCGGTCTGGAAGGTCAGGTGCGGCAGTTGGATGTTGCGCCACGTGGTGCCGCCGTCGAACGTCGTGTACGCCCAGCCGGAGCTGTCATTGCGCTGCTCGCGGCTGTTGAAGACCCGGTAGTCGTTCGTTCCGGCCACGAGGTTCTTCGCGTTGAACGGGTTCACCGCGATGGTGTTCTCGTTCTGCGCGGAGTAGCAGCCGGTCTGCGAGCCGACCGAGACGATCGTGTCGCCGTGGATCTGATCGACGTTGGGCGCCGGGTTCCGGTAGGGGTTCGGCCTGCCGATGCCGGCCTGGCACAGGGCGGACAGGGCCGGGTCGTCGAGGACTTCGTGCTCCTTTTGAGACAGGATCTGCTTGAGCAGGGGATTGTGCCGCACGGTAATGCCCGGCGCGGCCGAGGCCGACGTGGATCCGACTACCGCCGTGACGAAGGCGGCGACCAAGCTCGCAGCGCTGATCAGGACGAACGTGCGTACTCGTGACCGATACATATGCATCCCCCGATAGGCGTGATGGGCTAGCACAGAATGCAACGTAACGGGGCGGAAGGGAAGAGTGGTGGATGGCCATGCCCGAAAGGTGGGACGCTGAACGGCGTCAGCCGACCTTGAGCACCACGAATTGGTAGGAGCCCGGCCCGCCGCCGGCACCCGGCGTGTACGCCCAGCCGACGCTGAACGAGGCCATGGCGGGATCGAGCAGCCACTTACCGCCGTCCTGCTGGGCCATCTTGCCGACCGCGGCGGTGCCGTCCTGCGTGGCTACCGGTTGCCAGGCATAGTGCGGCTGGCAGGTGGGGCCGCTGCCCTGGCCCAGGGCACATTGCTGCGCCTGGACAGTCGCCGAGCCGCTCAGCGCCGGCCGCCCGTGGCTGGTGCGGAACTTGTTCACTGCGGCAACCGCCCCGCCGCTGTCACCGGGCACCGCACAGGGATTGGCGGACGGGCAGGGGTTAGCGGTGCTCGTCGGCTTGGGTGCCGCAGACGCCGACGTCGGTGGCGCG
This sequence comes from Actinomycetota bacterium, assembly GCA_030853345.1. GTDB lineage: Bacteria > Actinomycetota > Actinomycetes > Mycobacteriales > Jatrophihabitantaceae > QHCC01. Next base: position 6,612 of record JALYVG010000118.1, read on the forward strand.
CCGCTCGTCGTGACTGCGCGGGTGGTGGTCGCCGGGTGCGCCACTGTCGTCGCGGGTCCGGTGCTCGGGACGGGATGGCCGAGGCCGGTGTTGTGGTGCCCCGGGGACGTCCCCACGAGGAAGACCATGACAGCGGCCACGAGTGCCGCGGTCATGGCCAGGATCAGCAGGATCATCATGGCCCGACGGCGCGGATCGCCCCAGAGATCTCCCGCGAGGTAGCCAAGCCGATCCTTCACCCGCGCTCCTTCGACACTCGGGGGCGGCCCCGGGGGCAATTGTCTGTGCGGTCCACGGTAATCGAGGTGGCCGGCGGGTCGGAGCCCACGGCACGATGGGTCTATGTCCCTCGCCGTTGTCACGTTCGCAGCCGCGGCTGCCCTGCTGATCCTGGTACCCGGGCCGGACAACGCGCTGGTCATCCGCAATGCGCTGCGCGGCGGGCGGCGGTCGGGTCAGGCCACGGCAGCTGGCGTGCTCACTGGCCTGTTGCTGTGGGCCGCGGCGGCGGCGTTGGGGTTGTCCGCGCTGCTGCAGGCCAGCCGGATCGGATACGACATCCTGCGCTACGCCGGCGCGGTGTATCTGATCTGGCTGGGGATGAGCTCGCTGCGTACCCGCCGGTCGCCCGGGCCGGTCGGCGCCCAGAGCGACGGCCCGCCCGCGGCCGTCCGTCGCGCGTATCTGACCGGCGTGACCACCAACCTGTTCAACCCCAAGGTCGGGATCTTCTTCATCACCTTCCTGCCGGCGTTCATCCCCCACGGTGCTCCGGTCGGCGCCACGTCCGTGCTGTTCGGGGCGATGTTCGTGCTCGAGACGGCGGCCTGGTTCGCCCTGCTGCTGTGGCTGGTGGGCCGCGGCTCGTCGTGGTTGGCGCAAGCGCGGGTGCAGCGCCGGCTCGAGCGTGTCACCGGTGTCGTGCTCATCGGCTTCGGGCTCCGGCTGGCTACCGAACGCCGTTGACTGAGTCGCTGGATGCACAACTTCGCGTCGAAGCGGGACCAGGACCGCCCGCTCAGTCCTGTTGCAGGACAGACAGCGTGTTTCCGGCCGGGTCCTTGAACCACGCGATCAGCGGCCCTCCCTGCCGGTTGATCCCCTTCGGGTCCACCCAGTCGTAGTGCTCGAACGCGACGCCGCGGGTTTCCAGTTCCGCGACGGCCGTCTCGATGTCGTCGACCGGGAAATTGAGAATCGTGAATGTCGCCGGCGTGTGGTCGTCCTTGGGATAGACCAGTGTGTCGCGGTCCCCGGCGATGTGCAGGGTCAACATCCCGTGGTCCTCGGTGAGTCGCAGGCCAAGGGTTTGCCCGTAGAACTGCTTGGCCGCAGGGATGTCGTCCACGGAGAATCCGCTGAATGCCTTGGTGTTCCCAAACATGATCTTCCTTCTCTCGTGATTCCGGGGACGCTCCGCGAGCGCCCTTTCCCAGTTGTCGAAGCTGCCGACCCGGGTTCGACAACCCGGTGAGAGGATCCCCCCACCCTGACGGAGGCAACGTGATGAAATACCTGATCCTGATCCAGAGCAACCCGCAATCACTTGCGATATGGGAGACGATGTCCGACGAGCAGCGGATGGAGTTCGGCCGAGCCCATCTGGCCCTGACCGACGAGCTCTCGGAGACCGGGGAGTTGGTCGTCTCCGAAGGATTGGCCGACCCGGCGCTGGCCAAGTACGTGTCGGTGCGCGAGGGCCGCACGATCACCAGTGACGGTCCGTTCGCCGAGGTGAAGGAACACCTGGCCGGCTTCTACCTCGTCGAGTGCGACAGCATGCAACGCGCGCTCGAGCTCGCGGCCAAGGTGCCCGACGCGTTGACCGGTTCGGTCGAGGTGCGCCCCGTCCTGGACATGAGCGCGCTGGACCTGTGACGGCCGCGGCGCCGATCGAGGAACTGCTGCGACAGCTCGCGCCGCAGGTTCTGGCCAGCCTGGTCCGGAGCAGAGGCGACTTCGACGTCAGCGAGGACGCCGCGCAGGAGGCCCTGCTGGCGGCGGCGACCCAGTGGCGGGTCGACGGGGTGCCCGACAACCCGAAGGGCTGGCTGATCACCGTCGCGTCGCGGCGCCGGATCGAGCTGTGGCGCAACGAGTCCGCGCGGCGCCGGCGCGAGGAGTTGGTGGCACAGCAGGCGGCCCCGGCGCCCGAACCGGTCTCCGACGTCGACGACACGCTCACCCTGCTGTTGCTGTGCTGCCACCCGTCGCTCACTCCCGTCTCGCAGGTCGCGCTGACCCTGCGGGCCGTGGGTGGACTGAACACCGCTGAGATCGCGCGCGCCTTCCTCGTTCCGGAGGCGACGGTGGCCCAGCGCATCAGCCGGGCCAAGCAGCGGATCAAGGCCAACGGCGCCGAGTTTCGGATGCCACCGTCCGAGCAGCGCTCGGCCCGGATGGCCGCGGTGTTGCACGTCCTGTACCTGATCTTCAACGAGGGATACACGGCCAGCTCGGGGTCGGCGCTGCTGCGCGTCGAGCTCAGCGCCGAGGCGATCCGGCTGACCCGGCAATTGCACGACCGCCTGCCTGGCGAGGGTGAGGTCGCCGGGCTGTTGGCGCTGATGTTGCTGACCGATGCCCGGCGTGGTGCGCGGACGAGTCCCGGCGGCGCGCTCGTGCCGCTGGCCGAGCAGGATCGGTCGCGCTGGGACGCCGCGGCCATCGCCGAGGGCGTTGCCCTGATCAGCCGGTCGCTGGCCACCGCCGCACTCGGCCCGTACCAGCTGCAGGCGGCGATCGCGGCCGTGCACGACGAGGCCGCGCGTGCCCGGGACACTGACTGGCGCCAGATCCTCGGGCTCTACGAACTGCTGGAGCGTGTGGCGCCGGGGCCGATGGTCCTGCTCAACGGCATTGTGGCCGCCGCGATGGTCGACGGCCCGCGGGCCGGGCTGGCCCTGCTCGCCGCCGCCGAGTCCGATCCCGCGCTCGCCGGCCACTACCGGGTCGCGGCCGTCCGGGCCCACTTGCTTGAGCTGGCCGGTGACCATGACGCAGCCCGGCAGAACTTTCGCCTGGCGGCGCGTGGCACGCTTAGCCTGCCTGAGCGCAACTACTTGCAATCACGCGCCGGACGTCCACGGCCCGACGCCGCCGATCCGGTCGACCGTGACGCGGGTGATGAACCCGGGCGGCATGCTCTCGGCGCCGCCGGGCGGGAACACGGCGTCGGGCCCGATGTAGGTGTGCGCGAGTTCCTGGAGTAGCTGGGCCGCGCCGCCTTCGGTGATTCGCGCGGTGCCGTAGATGACCAGGTACTCGGTCAGCCCGATGACATTCTTCTTCTCGGTCTCCAGCGACAGCGCCACCCGCCCGTCCCGGCGGATGTTGTGGATCTTACGGTGCTCGGGTAGGTGGCCCATCACGATCTCGTCGCCGTCCAGGCCGACCCACACGATCGAGACCTGCGGGCTGCCGTCGGGCTCGAGCGTGACCATGTGCGCGAGGGCATCTGATTCCAGGACGGCACGCGCACTGGCCGGGATCGTCGACATGGGCACACGCTAGCCCGCTCCAGGAGGCGGCCACGAGGCCTTCGGCGCCTGCGCAGGCTCCATCGGCGGAAATCCGTTTCGATTGGACAGTGCCCCACACCGCTGGGAGCGTGGCGGGGTGTCGCTGAATGCCACGTCGGCCGTCATTCTGGGCCTGCTCCATGACGGCCCCGCGACCGGTGGGGACATCGTCGTGGCAGCCGGGCGGCGGCTCGGCGCGCAGGGCGGGGTCACCCGCAGTCAGGTGTTCCGCGAGTTGCCGCTGCTGCTGGCCGACGGGCTGATCCGAGCCGATGCCGACACGACGGTGGCCGGTCACCGGGCCAGTCACTACCTGGTCACGCGTGCCGGTCGGGCGGCCTTCACCGAATGGGCCGCCGCTCCGTCAGGTCCGGACACGGTACGCAGCGGCACCGTCATGCGCCTCGGGTTCGGCGCACACCTCCGGGCGGCGCAGCGCACAGCGATCGTCCGGGCGGCGGTGATCGCCCACGAGCTGGCTCTGTCCGTGCACGAGCAACTGGCGAAAGACCTGCGCGGCGAAGGGGATGCGTATGCCGCGGTCGCTGCTGACTTCGCCGTCGCCTACGAACGGGCGTTCCTCGGCTGGTTGCGCGCCGCGCCCGAACTGGGTGCGACATGAGTGACCCGGTCGAGCGGCTGCGGCAGGTCTGTCTCGCGCTGCCCGAGGCGACCGAACGGCCCAGTCACGGTGAACCGTCGTTCTTCGTTCGGGACAAGAAGCAGTTCGTCATGCTCGACACCCATCACCACGGCGCCGAGCACCTCGGATTCTGGTGCCCCGCTCCGGCCGGTGTTCAGGACGCACTCATCGCACGGGATCCCGAGCAGTACTTTCGGCCGCCCTACGTCGGGCATCGGGGCTGGGTTGGCGTACGCATCGACGGTGAACCGGACTGGACCGAGATCGCCGAGCTCGTCCGCGATGCCTACCGGCAGGTCGCGCCGAAGGGGTTGATCGCACTGCTGGACGAGGCAGAGGCCTGAGCAGCTCGGGTAACCTCGTCAGACGTGGACGTCCCCGCCGATCTGAAAGAACTCTCCGCGACGCTGGCCAGCATCGAGTCCGTTCTCGACGTGCCGAAACTGCGCCGGGAGGCCGGGGAACTGGAGCAGCAGGCCTTGGCCCCGAACCTCTGGGACGACCCAGAGAACGCGCAGCGGGTGACCTCGAGGCTGTCCTATGCGCAGGGCGAGATTCGCCGCGTCGAGGAGCTGCGCCGCCGCGTCGACGATGCGCAGGTGCTGTGGGACATGGCCGAAGAGGCTGACGACGACGACTACAAGGCCGAGGCCGAAGCCGAGTTGGTCAGCCTGCGCAAGAGCATTGACGAGCTCGAGATCCTGACCCTGCTGTCGGGGGAGTACGACTCCCGCGAGGCGTTGGTGACGATCAGGTCCGAGGCCGGCGGGGTAGATGCCGCCGATTTCGCCGAGATGCTGCTGCGCATGTACCTGCGCTGGGCCGAGCGGCACGGCTACCCCGTCGACGTCCTCGACACGTCCTACGCCGAGGAGGCTGGCATCAAGTCCGCCACGTTCCAGGTCAAGGTGCCCTACGCCTACGGGACGCTGTCGGTCGAGCAGGGCACCCACCGCCTGGTGCGGATCAGTCCCTTCGACAATCAGGGACGCCGGCAGACCAGCTTCGCCGGCGTCGAGGTGTTGCCCGTCGTCGAGTCCGAAGACGTCGTCGAGATCCCCGACGACGACATCCGCGTCGACGTCTACCGCTCCAGCGGCCCCGGCGGGCAGGGCGTCAACACCACCGACTCGGCGGTCCGTATTACGCACCTCTCGACCGGCATCGTGGTCAGCTGCCAGAACGAGCGCAGCCAGATCCAGAACCGCGCCAGCGCGATGGCGGTGCTGCAGGCCAAGCTGCTCGAACGCCGCCGCCAGGAGCAGCAGGCCACCATGAACGCGCTCAAGGACGGCGGCAACAGCTGGGGCAACCAGATGCGCAGCTACGTCCTGCACCCGTACCAGATGGTCAAGGACCTGCGCACCGGCCACGAGGTCGGCAACCCGCAGGCCGTTCTCGACGGAGACATCGACGGCTTCATCGAAGCCGCCATCCGCTGGCGCAGGTCCCAGTAACCACGACCCCCCAAGGAGGGGCAACCGGCGTGACAGCGGCGCCAGGGGCTACTTCAACAGCAGCTTGTCCAGCCGGCGGGCGGTGATGACCAGGCCGATGGCGGCCATCACCGCCAGGTACAGGACGTGGCCCAGCATGGCGACGTCCAGGACGCCGGAATTCAAGCCGCGCAGCAGCGCGATGCCATGGTGCAGCGGCAGGCACTCCACCGCGAAGCGCAACCAGGCCGGGTAGACGGACAGGCTGTAGAACGTGCCGCTGAACAAGAACATCGGCAGCACGGCCACCTCCACCAGGTCGAGGTCCTGGAATGACGTCATGTACGTCGTGACCGCCATGCCCATGGCGCCGAACGCGAACGCGATGAGCAACGCGGCCGGCAGCATCGCGAGCGCCCACCACGACATGGTCAGCCCCATCGCCACCATCACGACGAGGAAGCCGGCGGAGTACAGACCACCGCGGATCAGGGCCCAGCTGATCTCGCCGATCGCGACATCCAGCGGCCCCAGCGACGTGGCCAGCATGGCGTCGTAGAGCTTGGCGTACTTCATCTTGAAGTAGACGTTCATCGTGGAGTCGTAGACGGCGCCGTTCATGGCGGAGGACGCCAGCAGGGCCGGCGCGATGAACGCCGTGTAGGAGATCGGGTGTCCGTCCGGGCCGACGACCGTGCCGACCAGGCTGTGCAGTCCGGTGCCCAGCGCGAACAGGTAGAACAGCGGCTCGAAGAAGCCGGAGAAGATGACCATCCAGCTGTGCCGGTAGACCCGGAACGCCCGCTCGAGCACCACGTGGCTGCGCCCGGCGTACATCCCGCCGGGCACCATGCGCAGCGTCGTGCTGGCCCGTCGGTCGTTTGCGATCGCCGTGCTCATTTGGTCAACCTCAACCGGAACCGCCAGCGGGCCAGCGTCACGCCCACGACCAGCCACAGCAGCAGGTAGGCCACGTGACCGACGGCGGATCCGGCGGACAGACCGCCGACGGCAGAGCCGCGGGCCAGTTCGGTGCCGTGCCACAGCGGCGAGACGTAGGCCAGCCACTGCCCCCAGGTCGGCAGCTCACTGATCGGGTAGAACGTGCCGGAGAACAGGAACATCGGGACAACGATGAAGCGGAACAGCATGTTGAAGCCGTTGCCCTCGTTCTCGAGCACGGCGGCCAGCGCGGCGACATTGGCCGCGAACGCCAGCCCGGTCAGCGTCGCGACGGGTATGGACAGCAGCACCCACCACCGCTGCGTCCCGCCGAAGCAGGCCATGATCGCCAGATACAGGCTGGAGTTGATGAGCAGCCGGATGCCGATCCAGAGCAATTGTCCGTCGCACACCTGGGCCGGGGTCAGCGGCGTGGCCACCATCCCGTGGAATGTCTTCACCCACTTGAAACCGGCCATCAGCGGGTAGCTGGCGTCGACGGCGGCGATCTGCAGCGCCGCCGCGGTCAGGAACGCCGGGGCGACGAACACCAGGTACGGCACGCCGAGCCCGCTGCCGTTGTCGTCGACGATCACGCCGAGCCCCACACCCAGAGCCAGGACGTAGAACAACGGCGTCAACACGCCGACGATCAGTATGCTGCGCCAGATGCGGCGACCCACGTAGAGCTGGTACTCGACAACCCGCCACGCGGGCGACCACACAGCCCCGGAGCGGGTAGCTGTCGCGGTACTCATCAGTCGATCAGGCTTCGGCCGGTGAGGTGCAGGAAGACGTCCTCGAGCGTGCTGCGCCGGACCAGGCTGGATACCGGTATCAGGCCGTGGTCGCGGATGTGGGTGACGGCCGCCTCGCCGTCGGCGACGTAGAGCAGCACGCGGTCGGGCAGCACCTCGATGCGTGACTCGGTCCCAACCATGACAGCCGTGATCTGCCCGGCCGCCGCCGCGTTCTCGCCGGTCGTGAACCGCAACTCCGCGACCTCACGCGTGGAATGCTCGGCGATCAGCTGCCTGGGCGAGCCCTCGGCGACGATCTTGCCGGCGTCCATGACCACCAGCCGGTCGCACAACTGCTCGGCCTCGTCCATGTAGTGCGTGGTGAGTACCAGCGTGACGCCGGCCTGCTTGAGCCGGTAGAGCCGGTCCCAGAGCACATGGCGAGCCTGCGGGTCCAGGCCGGTGGTCGGTTCGTCGAGCAGCAGGATCTCGGGGTCGTTGATCAGCGAGCGGGCGATGGTCAGCCGGCGTTTCATGCCGCCGGACAGAGGTTCGACCTTGGCATTGGCCCGCTCGGTGAGCTGCGCGAATTCGATCAGCTCGTCGACCTTGGGGCGCAGGACCGAGCGCAACATGCCGAAGTAGCGGCCGTAGATGTAGAGATTCTCTCGCACTGTCAGCTCGAGGTCGAGGGTGTCGTCCTGCGGAACCACGCCGAGCCGGCCACGGATGGACGGGCCCTGCGTGGCCGGGTCCATGCCCAGGATGCGCAGCGTGCCGGACGTGAGGGGGGCGACGCACCCGATCATGCGCATGGTCGAGCTCTTGCCTGCCCCGTTGGGCCCCAGGAATCCGAACGCCTCGCCGCGCTGCACGGCGAAATCGATGCCGTCGACGGCCGTGAAGTCGGCGAAGCGCTTCGTCAGGGCCTGGGCCGAGATGAGCGCATCGGCCCCCGGCCGGAATGCCACGTCGGGCCGGCCGCTCGTCGTCGGTGCGCTCACGGAAACGACGCTAGCAACCGGGGGCGACACAGTTTCCGGATCGCCGCCGACGGCCGGTTGGCGGGTGGCCAGGTAACCGTTGGGTAAACTGCACTCCCGTGATCCGGCTACATGAAATAACGAAGGTCTACCCGGCCGGCGCGCGTCCCGCCCTCGACGGGATATCGCTCGACATCGACAAGGGCGAGTTCGTCTTTCTCATCGGCCAGTCGGGCTCGGGCAAGTCGACGGTCCTGCGCATGTTGATGCGTGAGGAGCTGCCGACCAGCGGCATCGTCACCGTCGACGGCCGCAATGTCGCCAAGATTCCCACCCGCAAGGTTCCGGAGCTGCGCCGCAAGATCGGCTGCGTCTTCCAGGACTTCCGGCTGCTGCCCAAGAAGAACGTCTATGAGAACGTCGCGTTCGCACTCGAGGTGATCAACAAGTCACCCAAGGCCATCCGCCGCACGGTGCCCGAGGTGCTCGAGCTGGTGGGCCTCGAGGGCAAGACGCAGCGGATGCCCAACGAACTGTCCGGTGGCGAGCAGCAGCGCGTGGCCATCGCTCGGGCGTTCGTCAACCGGCCGTTGGTGCTGCTCGCCGACGAACCGACCGGCAACCTCGACCCGGACACGAGCCAGGGCATCATGAGCCTGCTGGAACGGATCAACCGCACCGGGACGACCGTAGTCATGGCCACGCACGACAACAACATCGTCGACGCCATGCGGCGCCGGGTGATCGAGCTCGAGTTCGGCAAGATCATCCGTGACCAGTCCCGCGGTGTGTACGGAGTCGGCCGCTGAGCGGCTCACCGTCGATCTCAATCCTCGAACAGTAAGGAAGTCATGCGCGCCAACTTCGTGTTGTCCGGCCTGGCCACCGGCGTGCGCCGGAACGCCACCATGACGATCGCGCTCATCCTCAGTACGGCGATCGCGCTGGCGTTCGTCGGCGCCGCGTTCTTGGCTAACACCGAGATCACCCGGTTCAAGCACGTGTACGAAGGCAAGATCAACGTCTCGGTTTACCTGTGCGCGAAAGTGCACGACCAGGACCCGAACTGCAAGCACCAGACGACCCAGGCCGAGACGAACGCGATCCAGCAGCAGCTCGACGCCGACCCGATGGTCAAGAAAGCCAGCTACGTCTCCGAGGCCGAGCAGTACCGGCGCGGCAAGCAGGTCGCGAATCCGGCGACCACCCAGTTCCTGAATGTGGGCGATCTTCCCGCGTCCTTCACGGTGAAGCTGACCAATCTCAAGAAGGACTACCCGATCTTCGCAAAGAAGTACGCGACGGTGGTGGGTGTCGGTGTGGTCAACAACCAGTTCGACACGATCAAGACGCTGCTCGACGTCATCGACGGGGCCAGATTGTTCTCGATCGTCATCGCCCTTGTGGTTCTCATCGCGTCGATCCTGCTGATCGCCAACACGATCCAGGTGGCGGCGACCCAGCGCAAGAACGAGACCAGCATCATGCGGCTGGTCGGGGCTTCACGCTGGATGACTGAACTGCCGTTCATGCTCGAGGCGGTTGTGGCCACGGCGGTCGGTGGGTTGATCTCTGTCGCCGTGATCTGGATCGGTAAGCACTATGTGCTTGACAGCATCTTCAAGGTTCCGGTCCAGAACGGCGTCATCCCCAACCTGTCGATCAATGACGTGGTCATCGCCGGCGGTACGGGCCTGATCATCGGAATCGTGCTCTCGGCTGTCACCGCGTTCGCGACGTTGCGCCTCTACGTACGGTTGTGATCATGAACGCCCAGACCCGGTCGAGCAATCGTGCGCCGGGCGGCCGCACGATGATCGCCCAGAATCGCAAGGCCCGTCACGACTACGCGATCATCGACGTGTTCGAGGCCGGCGTCGTGCTCACCGGCACCGAGGTGAAATCGCTGCGGCTCGGCCGGGCCAGCCTGGTAGACGGTTTCGCCACGATCGACGACGGCGAGATCTTCCTGCGCAACGTGCACATCCCGGTGTACGACATGGGCGGCTGGACGAACCACGAGCCGCGCCGGGTACGCAAGCTGCTGCTGCACCGCGCCGAGATCGGCCGGCTGATCGGCAAGACCAAGGAAAGCGGGCTGACCCTCGTCCCACTGTCCATGTATTTCTCGGCCGGCAAGGTGAAGGTCGAGATCGCGCTCGCGCAGGGCAAGAAGTCCTACGACAAGCGCCAGGACCTGGCCAAGCGGGACGCCGACCGCGACATCCGCCAGGCGATGGGCCGCCGGGCCAAGGGCATGGATTGAACGACGACGACGTAGCGGCCTGGTGGCAGGCGCTTGGGCTGCCCGGCCTGAACGACATCCACGTCCACTTCATGCCCACGCCGTTGATGAACGCGGTCTGGCGCTACTTCGACGAGGGGTCGGAGCACTACGGCATCGCCTGGCCGGTGTACTACCGGACGTCGGTCGAGGACCGGCTGGCCACCTTGCAGCGGTTGGGGGTGCGCAGTTTTCCGGCCCTGCTCTACCCGCACCAGCCGGACATGGCCGAGGCGCTGTCCAGCTGGGCGCGCGATTTCGCCGCCGACACGCCTGGCTGCCTGTCGAGCGGCACGTTCTACCCCGAGCCGTCGGCGGCGAGATACGTCCGCGAGGCCCTCGACGCCGGTACCCGCGTGTTCAAGGCGCACGTCCAGGTAGGCGGATATGACCCGCGGGATCCGCTGTTGACCGACGTGTGGGGTCAGCTCGCCGATGCCGGGACGCCGGTCGTCGTGCACTGCGGCAACGGTCCGATTCCGGGCCGGTACACCGGCGCGGGACCGTTCGGCGAGGTGCTGGCCGCGCACCCCCGTCTCACCGCGGTGATCGCGCACTGTGGCTCGCCGGACTACGCCGGCCACCTCGACCTGGTGCAGCGTTACCCGAACGTCCACGTCGACACCACCATGGTGGGAACCGATTTCGCCCCTGAGCTGGCGCCGGTGGGTGCCGACGTGCGCGCGCGACTCGGCGATCTGGGCGACCGGGTGCTGCTCGGCACCGACTTCCCCAACATCCCGTACCCCTACGCCGAGCAGCTGGCCGCCCTGGAGCGGTTCGGTCTCGGTGACGACTGGCTGCGCGCCGTCTGCTGGCACAACGCGGCCCGACTACTGGGTCGCCCGAGCCCGTCCGGCCCGGCGTGAGGCAGTTCCCCGCTTTCGCTCGTGTTCGTCTTGACGGGCTTCCTGACTCACGCGGCCGGTAGAGTGGGAGTGCACCAACTACAGGGGGTGAACGGTTTCGACTCTGGACGTCGATTCAGGAGAAGCGGGCCGAGGTTCGCGTTGCTGCCCTCGTTAAACAAGCGACGCACAAAAAATAAGCGCCGATGCAAATCGCGCCGATTTCGCTCTCGCTGCCTAAGTAGCGCAAGCGGATCTGTCAGCCCGGGTTGGTCACCGGCCCGGATGCTGGCATCAGCTAGGTGACTCACCGTCCTCCGCGGTCGCGGGGGAGGACGGGACAACTCACAGCGACTGGGCCCGTCACACCGGCTTGTGTGTATGACCGGTGGGGCCGAGTAGAGACAGCGCACACTGCGCCCGGAGAAGTCCTGATGAAGCGACAGAGGACGCGGGTTCGATTCCCGCCACCTCCACCGCGAGGCGGCCACGGTCAAGCTGTGGCTGCGCAAGACATTGCTCGCCGTCCCGGCAGATGCTGGGACGGCAGCAATTGTCGTCGTGCTCACTGCCGGTGCGAATTCTCGGCCGTCACCGAGCTGCTGCACGGCCCACGGCCGGGCCGGTGGCGCGAAAGCGTGATCCGAACGCCTGACCGCTGCTGGCTGCCTACGCGTTGAGCGGATGACCGGCTAATTCCCGCTTCATGTCGGCCGAGCACGTGCACAATCGGGAACGTGGTCAGTCAGGGGGCAGCGTCCGCGGTCGGGATTTCGGCGCGCGAGGCCGAGGTACTCGCTGCGCTGGGCGAGCACCTGAGCAACGCCGAGATCGGTGCCCAGCTGTTCATCTCCATCCGGACGGTCGAGAGCCACGTCTCCTCGTTGCTGCGCAAGTTCCAGGTGGACGATCGCCGGGCCCTGGCCACCGTCGCCGCGAACCTGCCGGCCGCCGGTAGGCCGGCTCCGGCCCCCACCTTGCCGTCGCCGTTGACGCCGTTCGTCGGACGGGTGGCTGAACGGGCCGCGCTGGCTGATGCGCTGCGCGAGCAACGCCTGGTGTCGGCCATCGGCCCCGGTGGGGTGGGCAAGACCCGCCTGGCCCTGAAGGTCGCAACCGACGTCGCGCCGCGCTTCGGCGACGGAGTCTGGTACGTCGACCTCGTTCCGGTGACCGACCCGCAGATGATCGCACCGGCGATCGCCGATGCGCTGGGTCTCGGCGAACACCAGGGCCTGTCCGCGACCGAGAACGTCCTCGGCTGGCTGGCCACCCGGGAAGCGCTGCTCGTGCTGGACAACTGCGAGCACCTGCTCGACGGCGTCGTCGTGCTGCTCGAGCGACTGCTGGCGGGCAGCCCTCGGGTAGCGGTGCTCGCCACCAGCCGGGCCAGGCTGCTGGTGCCGTTCGAATGGGTCTTTCCGGTGCCAGGTTTGTCCGTCGAAGCCGACGACGGCGGCCCGGGTGACGCGGTCGAGTTGTTCCTCGGCCGGGCGGCGGCCGGCGGTAGCCCGCCGACGTCGGAGGACAAGAAGCGTATCGCCGCGGTGTGCCGGGGACTGGACGGTATGGCACTGGCGATCGAGCTCGCCGCCGCCCGATACGCCTCACTCGGCCTCGAGGGGCTCGAGGCCGGGCTGGCCGATCGGTTGCGGTTGTTGACCGGCGGATCGCGGGTAGACGACCGGCATCGTTCGTTGCGCTCGACGCTTGATTGGAGTTATGCGCTGCTCGGCGAACCCGATCAGGCGGTGCTGCGGCGGATCTCGGTTTTCGCTGGCCGGCTCAGCGCTGGTGCCGCCGCGGCAGTGCTGGCCGACTGGCCGCCGGTGCCGGCCGGTGCCGTTGCGAGCATCCTGGCCGGGCTCGCAGACCAGAGCCTGGTGACCGCGATCGCGCAGCCGGGCGGCACCCGGTACCGCGTCTTGGAGACGATCCGGCAGTACGGCGCCGACCGGCTCGGCGACGCCGGCGAGGCGGTCGAGGCATCAGCGCGCCACCTGCACTGGTGCCTGGGACAGAGCGCAGCGCTGACGGCTGCCTCCGGTGAGCTCGCCGGTTCCTGGCGAGCCGAGTTCGATGACGTTGCCGACGACCTGCGGGCCGCGCTGGGCTGGGCGTCAGAGGAGCCGGAGTTCCGTGCGCCCGCCTACCGGTTGGCGATGGATCTGGCCGAGCTGAGCTTCGCCCGGGGCATGCCCGGTCAGTCGCAGCGGCGCTACGAGCAGGCGGCTGAGCTGGCCGCCGACGACCTGGCTAGAGCCGACGCCCTGCGCAGCGCCGCAGGCGCCGCCGAGTCGCGGCATTTCGGCAACGAGGCGTTGTCGCTGCGGCGGGCGGCGGCTGACGCGGCGGTCCGTGCAGGCGATCGGGCCGGCGCGGCCGGCGATCTGGCGCGCAATGCCGAACTGATCAATCGGGGCCCTGGGCTGATGAGGATCGCGCCCGCGGCCGGCGAGGTCGAGGCGCTGATCGCCGAGGGGTGGACATTGGCCGACGGTGATCTGAGAGCCGAGGCTCGGCTGCTCACGGCTGAGGCGTTCAACTCCCCGAGCGCCGATCCAGCCACCGTCGAGGCCGTCGGTCGCGCACTGAGACTGGCCCGTCGCATCGACGACCCGCTGATCGAGAGTGCAGCCCTCGACCAGCTCACCGCCGTGCAGCTGGCGGGCGGTGAGGTCCGCGCCGCGGCCGCCAGCGCAGCGCGGCGTACCGAACTGCTGGCCGCGATACCGGTGACGGCGGCGACCGCGATGGAATTCTTCGACGGATTCGGCATGGCCGCAGACTGCGCTGTGGCCGCCGGTGACCTGCTGACCGCGCGGCACATGGCCGAACAACTGCACGACCTGCCTTTCCACCGAGAGGAGGGCCACCTGGCGACGGCACGGCTTCTCGTCGTCACCGTCCTGGCCGGCGACTGGGCCGAGGCAATCGGCCTGGCCGATCGCTTCCGCGAGGGTTGGGAACGGGCCGGGCAGCCGCGGGCCGGCAACCTCAGTCGCGGCGCGTACGCCGCCGCGACGGTCCACGGCCTGACCGGTGACGACGACGCGCGGGCCGAATGGCTGGACATCGTTGGTGCTCTCTTCACGCCGGGGCGCCCCATGTCGGAGCTGCATTTCGGGGAGTTCTTCGATGCCCTGCTCCTGTTGCACCGGGGCCGGCCCGAGCAGACCGTCGAACTGTTGGACACCGCGCCGGAGGCGTTGAACGAGTGGTTCAACGGCATGTGGCGCACCTGGTACGCCGCGCTGTGGGCCGAGGCCGCGGTCCTGTGCGACCACGCCGACACCGTCGACCGGCTGCGCCGGGCCCGGCTCATGACGGTCGGCAACCCGATCGCGACGGCCATCGTCGATCGCGCCGCGGCGTTGGCCGGCTACCAACGAGGGGCCGGCGACCGCGGCGGGCTGACCGCCGCGGCCGCCGTCCTCGAGGCCGCCGGGTGCCGCTACCAGTGGGCCCGAACGCTCGTCATGCTCGGCGGGGCACACCGAGAGCGTGGCGAGTCCGAGCTGGCCGTGATGGGCGCGGCGCCTATGGCCTGGCCTCCAGGATGATGTTGAAGGGCGTCTCGGTGGCCCGCCGCACGTGGCTGAACCCCGCCTCGCGCAGCACGGCGGCCAGCTGGCGTTCACCGGCCTGCGCCCCGAGCCCCAGCCCGACCTCCTGGGCCAGCGACCCGGGTGTGCAGATGACCGTGGACAGGCCGTAGAACGCCCGTCCGACCGGGTTGAGGTTGTGCTCCACCGCGTCCCCCGCGTTCGGCTCTACCAGCATCAACGTGCCGTCGGAGGCCAGCGACTGCCGGATACGGCGCGCCGCCCCGACCGGGTCGCCCATGTCGTGCAGGGCATCGAAGACGCAGACCAGGTCGTAGCCGTTGCCCGGGAAGTCCTGCGCGGTCGCAGCCTCGAACTTGACGCGATGGTCCACGCCGGCGTCCGACGCGGCCTTGCGGGCGCCGTCGATCGAAACGTCGTGGTTGTCGAAGCCGACGAAGGTGGAGTGCGGGAACGCCTCAGCCAGGATGATCGTCGACGCACCGAGCCCGCAGCCGATGTCGGCCACGCTGGCGCCTGAGCGCAGCTTCTCGACCACGCCGTCGAGGGCCGGCACCCACTCCTCGACCAGGTGGGCTGCGTAACCGGGCTTGAACAGTCGCACGACGCCGGAGAACAGGCGGTGGTCGTGCGCACCCCAGTCGACGCCCGCGCCGGTGCGGAACGCGTCGACGAAGACGTCGTGGTCGGCGTAGCAGGAGGCGATCGTCTCGAACGCGCCTGCGAGGAAGACCGGGCTGCTTTCGTTCGCGACGACCATGGCCTGCTCGGCGGGCAGCTCATAGGTGCCTTCGGCCGGGTCGTAGACGACGTAACCGCCGGCCGCCTGATTGCCGAGCCATTCGCGGACGTAGCGCTCAGTAGTGCCGGTGCGTTCGGCCAGCGTGGCTGAACTGATCGGCCCGGCGCCGTCCATCGCCCGATACAGGCCCAGTCGATCGCCGATGTGCAGCAGCAGGCCGGAGATGGCGGCGCCCATGTCGACGACCGCCTGGCCGACGAACGCCTCGAGCTTCGCCTGGTCCAGCGCAGGGATTTCGATTGTGGTCATGCGGGTCTCCGCTCTGTGGGTGCAGGTCCCGGATGGATCTGCGAGGAGCAGCGTGGCCGCGGGCGGGTGTGCAGGGCATCCGTGCCGAACACGGAGGCCACCACGGAATCTCCGGTTCCGTGGACCGCACGGATGTAGCGGAAGGCGATCACGTCGATGGTTGACCCCAACGACAAGTCGTCGCTGACAAACCTTCTCGAAGGAGCACGAAATGACCACGTACGACGCCGTTCCCGCCCTGGCCGAGGCACGGCGCAACACCCTGCTGGCCGAGGCGAACGCCTCTCGGCTGGCCGCGCAGGCTCGCTCCGGCCGACACACCGCCACCGCGGGCAAGCGCCGTTCACCATCCCGTTGGGTGCATGTCACGTTGCCCAGGGCCCACCGATGACCCCGCAGCTGGCGACCTATCCTGATCACGCAGCTGACGTGCTGCTGCGCAACGGCTTGGCCGTCCGGATCAGGCCGCTCTCCGGAGCTGACGCGCCGCTGCTGGCCGACGGCTTTGCCCGACTGAGCGCCAGATCCCGGCAGTCTCGGTTCTTGACCGGTAAGCGGCGACTGTCGGCGTCGGAGTTGCGCTACTTCACCGAGATAGACCACCGCGACCACGAGGCGCTCGCTGCCGTGAGTCTCATCGACGGTCGCGGTGTGGGTGTCGCTCGCTATGTCCGGTCCGCCGCAGATCCGCAGGCCGCTGACGTTGCCGTCACGGTCGTCGACGAGTGGCAAGGCAGCGGGGTGGGCACCGAGTTGATGACCCGGCTGATCGACCGCGCCATCACCGAAGGCATCCGCCGGTTCACCGCGCTGATCGCGGCCGACAATCTGGCCGTGCTCAGGCTGCTGAGAAACCTCAGCGTGGACTACGTGGAGCTGGGTTGCGAGGAGGGCGCGGTCGAGTACGAGATCATGCTGCCCGCGCCAGGCGATGGCGCCGCGTGACGTCTGTCATCGCCCGGGTTCGGCGTGGCGTGAGGCTGACAGATCTGCGGACGCCGCGCAGCCGCTCCGGCCCGGAGGGGCCGTCTCCCAGCTGACGGCCCCAGCCCGCCGCGCATTCGGAACCTGCCACGCCCACCCTCACGTACCGTGGACAGGTGCTACGCAGGCTGAGATTCGCCCTGTCTCCGGGTTGGCTCGTGCTGCACCTGCTCGCCGTCGCGCTCATCGTCAGCATGGTGCTGCTCGGCCGTTGGCAGCTCAACGTCTCCGACTCCAAGCATTTCAGCCTGCAGAACTTCGGCTACG
The DNA here is from genome assembly GCA_030853345.1 of Actinomycetota bacterium. Classification (GTDB taxonomy): domain Bacteria; phylum Actinomycetota; class Actinomycetes; order Mycobacteriales; family Jatrophihabitantaceae; genus QHCC01. The sequence continues at coordinate 23,877 of JALYVG010000118.1, forward strand.
CCCTGCAGTGGTGGGCGTTCAGCCTGTTCGTGCTGGCCATGTGGGCCCGCATCCTGCTCGACACCGCGCGACGCACCGACGCGACCGGGCAGACCCCAGTGCCGCGCCCTGAGCCTGGATTACGCTCAGACGAGCCCGTCGCCTACCGTCGATATGTGATGCCACAGAGCGGCGAGGTACCCGCACCGGCCGGCGACCCCCAGCACGCCGCCTACAACGACTACCTGGCCGGCCTCGACAACAACGCGCCAGCAGCGAGCCGGGCCAGCCGCGCCGAAGGGACCACCCCGTGAGCCAGGCCACCGCCGCCACCCCGGCCCGTTCGAAGTACGCCGGCGCACTGTTGCGCTACCGCATCATGGCCTTCACGACTGGTGTCGTCCTGATCGCGGGCACGCTCGCGCTGATCCTCAAGGACCTCGTCCACCTCGACCACATGGAGCCGGGAACGGGAATCCTCTGGGTCGCGCACGGCTACCTCTACCTTCTCTACGTCATTGCGACGGTCAACCTCGCCCTCAAGATGCGCTGGCCGTGGCTGCGGATCCTGCTGGTGATGCTCGCCGGCACTGTCCCCACCATGTCCTTCGTCGCAGAGCATTACGTCACGCGCGACACCCGCGCGCGCATGGCCGCCTGATCGCGGTCCCTGGCAGGTGAGCGCGCGGAGCAAGCGCCGACTGGCGACCATGCTCACGCTCGTCGCGACCCTCCTTGGCCTCGGCCTCACACAGGCGGGCAGCGCAGCCGCCCACGCCACCGTCGTGGCCAGCGACCCCGTCGACGGCTCCCGCCTCGCACACCCGCCCTCCTCCGTCACGATGACGTTCGACGAGTCCGTCGGCCTGGGCGCAGCCAGCTACCTCCACGTCACCGACCAGAGCGGTAACCGCGTCGACCACGGCGCCGCCTTCCACCCGGAGGGCGACGCCACCAGAGTCGCTGACCGCCTCGCACCAGGACTCGGTGACGGCAGCTACACCGCCAGCTACCGCGTCGTTTCGGCCGACTCACATCCCGTGGCCGGGACGATCCGTTTCGTCGTCGGCAACGGTGTGCTGGCGCCCGGCGTCGCGAGCACCGTGACCGTGAACAAGGCGACCAGCGTGGCCTTCGACATCTCGCGGTGGACGTCGTTCATCGGCTTCGCCTTGCTGGGTGGCGCGTGGTTGTTGCTCACGGTCTGGCCGCGGGGCCGCGACGACCGCCGCGGCCGGGCGATCGTGTGGACCGGCTGGGCCCTGGCCGCGCTCGGCGCGGCGGCCGAACTGCTCCTGCAGGGTCCATATACCGCAGGCGCCGCGCCAACCGACGTCGCGAAATGGTCGCTTCTGGACGCGACTCTGCACAGCTCGTTCGGGCACTTCCTCTCCGGACGGCTGCTGCTGCTCGGCGCTGCAGCGGTTCTCCTGGGCATGACCCTGCAGCCCCAACGCTGGCGCTCCCGCCTCGAGGATGCCGCTTGGCCGCTGGCCATCGCGCTGGCGCTGACGTTTTCCGCGGTCGGCCATCCGGTCACCACCGACCCGCGCTGGCTATCGGTCACCGCCGACACGCTGCACCTGCTGGCCATGGCGGCCTGGCTGGGTGGCCTGGTCGTACTCGCGGCCGCCGTGCTGCCACATCGCGAACCGGCCGAGGTCCGCGCCGTACTGCCGGTGTTCTCCCGGGTGGCATTCGCGTCAGTCGTCACTCTGGCGGTGACGGGCAGCTACGCCGCCTGGCACGGCATTGGAACGGTGCACGCGATCTTCACCACGACCTACGGGTGGCTCGTCGCCGGCAAGGTCGCGCTGTTCCTCGGCCTGCTGGCACTGGGTAATTTCTCGCGGGTGGCCGTCCAACGGCAGGTGTCGAGCGTGCCAGTTGCGTACGCCATGAGCGACACCGCACTGGACGAGCCAATGCAAGCCGATGAGCCACTGAGCGAGAGCGACGCCGAGCGGCTGCGCCGGTCGGTGCTCGTCGAGATCGCGGTGGCCGGCTGCGTCCTCGTCCTCACCGCCGTCCTGGTCGCGCAACCCCGGGGCAAGGAGGCCATCGCCACCCATGAGCTGCGTCCGGCCACGGCGTCGGCTGACCTTGGCGACGGCAGCAGCGCCGAGGTCAGCGTGACGCCCGGCCGGCACGGTACCGTCGTCATCGACGTGTCACTCAACGGCACCGACGCCACCAAGGTCACCGCAACGGCCGCCCTGCCCGGTAAGCAACTCGGTCCCATCCCGGTCCCCCTCACCGCAAATGGCACAGGGCAATACACGGCCAGCAACGTTAACCTGCCCGCAGCGGGGGATTGGCTGATTTCGCTCGTGGTGACGACGTCGGCATTCGACGCCACTACCGCGCAAGTCAAGATCCATCTCTACTGACAAATTTTGGGATGACCGTTGCTGAGGAATTCACTATGACGAAGGGCAGAACCCTGATGACGAGGCTCCGCACCGTCACGGTCGCAAGCGTCGCCGCAACGGTGGCGCTGGTCGCGCTTGCCGCGCCCGCGTCCGCGCACGTCACGGTGAGCGCTCCCGGGGCTACCCGCGGCGGCCTCGATCAGGAGATCACGGTCCGGGTGCCGGTCGAGAAGGACCTCGACACGGTCAAGTTCACGCTGGCGTTGCCCACGGACACCCCGATCGCGTCAGTCGAGGTGCAGGCCATGCCGGGCTGGGCGCACACTGAGAAGAGCACGAAGCTGACCAAGCCCATCCACACCGACGACGGTGACATCGCCGAGGCGGTGTCAGAGATCGACTGGACCGCGCAGCCTGGGCAGGGCCTCAAGCCGGGGGAGTTCGGGGCGTTCACCATCATCGCCGGACGGCTGCCCGATGCGCCGACGGTGACGTTCAAGGCAATCCAGACCTACGCCGACCGCAGCACGGTCGCCTGGATCGAGACGGCAGCGCCGGGCAGCACCACCGAACCGGAGCACCCGGCCCCCGTGCTGACGCTGGCGGTCGGCCCGGCCACGGCGACCAAGGGCGGCACGGTCACGGCGAGTGCGAAGCCAGCTTCGGCCTCGAAGGCGAGCACCACCGGCCCGGTGGTGCTGGCGGTCATCGCGCTCGTCCTGGCCGCCGCGGCGCTGGGTCTCGGGGTCGTGACGCGAGCGCGGGGGAGCAGGGCCGCGTAATGCGCATCCCGTGGCCGGCGGTCTTGGGCGCCACGCTGGTGAGCGCCCTTGGCGTGGCCGGGCTGATCCGTGGTGCAGTGCCGCACGCCTCGGCCGGAGGCAACTCGGACTCGCCGGCGATCGTCGTCACCAACGCCTACGTGCGCGCGCCCGCCCCGCCCACCGATGCCGCGGCCGCGTATTTCACCGTCTTCAACACCACAGCCCAAGCCGATCGGCTCACGTCAGTGTCGTCCGGTGCGGGCGCCACCGCGGTACTGCACGCGACCGTCGACGGCACGATGACCGCCGCACCGCAGGGTGCCGTCATCCCCGCGCACGGCAGTCTCGTACTGTCGACAGGGCAGGGGCACGTGATGATCGAGCACCTGTTCGGCAGGTTGCGGGCCGGCCAGAACGTCAACCTGGAACTGGTATTCGCTCGGGCGGGCCCGATCGACGTCAGTGCCCCGGTGATCGCGCTGGGCGCCGCCGCGCCGGGCCTGTCCACGTCCCCGCCCTCACCATCAACATCACCACCAGGAGCCACCAAGTGAGTCGCACCTTCCGCACCGGCGCGCTGGGCATCGTGCTCGCCTGCGCGGCTGTCCTCAGCGGCTGCTCCACTACGACGCCGACTCACGACCACCCGTCGCAACTCATCGGCCAGTCCCAGGGCGGGTCCGGGTTTCGCGGCGTGGGACTCCAACCGCCGCAGCCGAGGCCGGCGTTCACCCTCACCGACACCTTGGGCAAGCCGTTCGCGTTCGGCACCCGGACTGCTGGCCACCCGACGCTCGTGTTCTTCGGTTACACGAACTGCCCGGACGTTTGCCCCACCACGATGGCCGACATCCACACCGCGCTGTCGAAGGTGCCCGCCGCCCTGCAGCGCCAGACCTATGTCGTATTCGTCTCGACCGACGTCGCGCACGACACCGCCGCGGTCATCAGTGCCTGGCTGGGCAACTTCACCGGCGGGGTCGGCTCGACGTTCGTGGGGCTGCGCGGCACGCAGGCACAGATCGACGCTGCCCAGGCCGCCGCGCATATCGCATTGGCCGAGGACGGCGGTCAGACCCATTCCGCGCAGGTGCTGCTGTTCGGCGCGGACGACTACGCGCGGGTGACGTTCCTGCAGGGCGCGAACGAAGCCGACCTGATGGCCCACGACCTCCCGCTGGCGGCCAAGGGCTGACCGGATTGGGCTTAAGGCAGAATCACCGCTCGTGACTTGGAACTCGATGCGACCTTGGCTCGGCACCGTCATCCGTCTTGTCCTTGGCGTGCTCTGGTTGTGGTCGGGCTGGTCGAAGCTGCATGACCCGCGCGTCTTCGTCCAGACGGTGCGTGCCTACGACGCGACGCCGGAGTGGCTGTCCAAGGCGGTCGGCTACGGCCTGCCGGTGCTTGAGATCTGCCTGGGCCTGCTCCTGATCGTTGGCGTGGCGGTACGGATCGCGGCCATCGTGTCCGCAGCCTTGTTCTTCGTGTTCCTCGTCGGCTTGGTGCAGGCCGCGGCCCGCGACATCTCGCTGCAGTGCGGCTGCTTCAGCGGCGGCGGGCTAACGACCGGCCCGACGCACTACATCCTCGACATCCTGCGCGACATCGGGATGCTCGTGCTGTCGGGCTATCTCATCATGTGGAGCATGACCCGGGTCTCGATCGAGGAGTTCCTGGGCCGCAATGACTACGTCGAGCCGCCCTCGCCCAAACGCATGCGCACCGAGGGCGGCCTGCGCAAGTACAACGCGATGCTGGCGGCGCGGCACAAGGAGGCCCGCGACCGCGCGCTCTACCTGAACGGCTCGTTGACGATCGTCGTCGTGCTGGTGACGATCATCGGCATCGGCGTGCAGGGTGGCCGGGCCAAGATCAAGGGCGCCCTGACGGCGACGAATGCGACCGCCACGAACGGTGTCACCTACGGCAAGAAGGCCGCCGCGACAGTCGACATCTTCGAGGACTTCATGTGCCCAGCCTGCGCCAGGTTCGAACAGTCCGCCGGCACGAGTCTCGAGGCCGACGTCAAGGCGAACAAGGCCCAGGTGCGCTATCACACGATCGCGATCCTGGATTCGCTGTCCAGCGGCACGAAGTACTCGACGCGGGCGGCCAACGCGGCGGTGTGTGCGTCTGACGTCAGCCCGGACGCGTTCGTGAAGTTCCACGACCTGCTCTTCCAGGCCGACATCCAGCCGAAGGAGAACAGCAGCGGCCTGGGCGACGGCCGGTTCACGCAACTCGCGCAACAGTCCGGGCTGGCCACTGCGGCGAGCGCGACGTTCACCGCGTGCCTGCAGAACGAGACGCACAAGGCCTTGGTGCAGGCGTTGACCGAGAACGCCAGCAAACGCAAGGTGACCGGGACGCCGACGGTGATGGTCAACGGCAAGACGCTGAAGACGAACGACCTCGCGACGCTGAACGCGGCGATTGCGGCCGCTGACGCGAAGGGCCCGCCGCCGGCTCCGTCGCCCACCCCGACGCCGACGCCGTCCGGCTCGAATTCCGCGACGCCCACCAAGGCCGCCTCACCGAGCGGAACCGCCACCACCAAGGGCTGAGCAGGCGCCGAACGACAAAGGGCCGGAACCCCGCGGGGAGTCCGGCCCTTCGGCGTCTGCGGACCTACTTGTTGGCAGCTTCCTTCAGTGCGCTGCCGGGGCTGAACTTCACCGTCTTGGCGGCCGGGATCTGGATGGTTGCGCCAGTGGCGGGGTTACGTCCCTCACGGGCGGCGCGTTGGCCTACCGACAGTGCGAAGAAGCCAGGCACGCTGACCTTCTCGCCCTTACCGGCGGCGTCCTCCAGAGTCGACTGCAGTCCACGCAGGACGGCGTCCACCGTCTTCTGTTCGAGCGACGTTGCGTCGGCGACGGCGGCAACCAGTTCCTTGCGGTTCACGAGGATCTCCCTTGATCGTTGGAGGCTTACTCACTCCAGTATGGGTGACGGCCCTACGCGGCCCGTGTTCCGGGGGGTCTCGGCGTGGCGTGTCGGCACGTTTTGGCAGTGTCCGGGCCACTCCGCCCTCCCGTGTAGCATTGCGATTCGGTCGCGGCGAGGGTGGATGCCGTGACAAGTTTGGGGCTGTGGCGCAGCTGGTAGCGCACCACACTGGCAGTGTGGGGGTCAGGGGTTCGAGTCCCCTCAGCTCCACCACGGATCCCCCGTGTTTACGGGGCCGTTCGCATGCCACGGGATAGATCGCGGCTCGGTGTGTCACTCGATTGTCAGTCAGAACCCGAGCGCGCGAAGGAAACGAGGAACCACTGCGGTACAAGGTGATCCTTGTGGACATGACGAGACATAGCACCACCGCAACGCTGTGGGTGCGAAAGATTCAAGTACGTCGGATGGGTGTGCTGCACGGGTAGGTGTTACCCCCGATTATTCGAGCCTGTATAGCCGTCATTCCGGCCCATTTGTCAGGCGAGTTTGTCTCGCATCCGGGGCCTACGGTGATCGACAGGAGCGCGCGGATCGCACCCCTGAGCGGATGTATGTTCAA
>JALYVG010000120.1 GCA_030853345.1 Actinomycetota bacterium
ACCGTCCAGGTGAACGTCGAAGTGGCGATGGCCCCCGCTGCGTCGGTGACGGTGATCGTCACGTTGCCGAAGACGAACGCGGAGCCTCCCACCGTTCCGGTGATGACGCCGCCAGTGATGCCCAGCCCGGGCGGCCCGTTCGTCAATACCACAGTGCACGGCGAGTTCGGGCACGTCAGTCCAGGGACCGTCAGGTTGGCGCTCGCGCCGACCGAGGTGACCTGGCTGGCCGGCGCCGCCACTGTCGGCTTCGCCACGACCGCCCAGTTGAACGTGACGGGCATGATGTTGCCGGTCACGGTGTCGGTGACGGTGAGGATCACCGGGCCGGAGCGCAGTGGGCTGGGCGAACCAGTGACGCGGCCGGCGGCGGTCATGGTCAGGCCGGTGGGCGGGCTCCCTGACCACGAGTACGACCCCGAGCCGCCGCTGGCTACCAGTTGAAGTGGGGTTATTGCGGTGTTGAGCGTGCTGACCAGGTCGGCCTGCGACGCCTGCAGCGGCGGGTAGCTGACCGTCCAGGTGAATGCGCTGGATCGTGCGCTCGCGCCGGCCGCGTCGGTAATGCTCACCCGCACGTTGCCGTAGATCTGCGGCTGACCGCCGACGGTGCCGGTGATCACCCCGCTGTTGTTAATGCTCAGACCGCTCGGTTGACCGGTGATGGTGAACGTGCACGGCGGGTTCTGGCAGGTGAAGGCAACCGGCAGACTGACCGGCGCGCCGATAGTGCTCGATTGACTGACCGGCGCGGTGACCACCGGCCCCGAGTAGACGATCCAGTTGAACGCCGCGGTGCTTGACGAGGCGTTCATGCCATCCGTCACGGTGATCCTGATGCCGACGGTAGTGCTCTCCTGCGACGACGGCGCCACGCCGGTGATCAGGCCGGTGCTGCGGTTGATCGCCAGCCAAGGCGGCAGGGTGGTGGACGTGTAGACGTAGCTGCCGATTCCGCCGCTCGCCCGGGCGGCCATGTCCAGGCTGACGGTCGCACCGCGCAAAGTCTTCTGGTCACCCGGGCTGGTAATCACCGGGCCGCCGATCACCCGCCAGGTGAACGCGGCCGTCGTGGCCGTGGCCCCGGCACTGTCACGGACGGTGATCGTGGTCGCGCTGAACGTCTGCGCCGAACTGGTGTCGGTCCCGGTGATCAAACCGGTGTTGCTCACGGACAGGCCGGACGGCCCGTTCGTAAGAGAATAGGTGCATGGCTTGTTCGGGCAGGTCGAGCTGACTTGCAGGCTGACCACGCCGCCGACCGAGGTGGTTTGAGTGCTCGGCGCAGCGATCGTGGGCCTGGCCACCACAGTCCAGGTGAACGGCACGTTGGTGGTGTAGCTCGTCTGGGTGTCCGTGAGTGTGAGCACGACAGAGCGGGCACCGAGCGTGGTCGGCGTGCCACTGATCAGGCCGGTGGTGCTCATGGTGAGGCCGACGGGCAACGTGCCGCCGCCGCCCCACTGGAAGTTGCCGGAGCCGCGAATTGCCGCCAGCTGCAGCGGCTTGATGGCGACCCCGATCGTGCTCGTCTGCGGGTCCGGCAGTTGCTGCACGCAGGCGACCCGGTTGTTCAGCGAGAGGTTGTCGATGAAGTTGCCGATGCTGTTGTCACCGGAGGCGGTGCTGATAGCCGCGAACTGAAAGCGGGTCGTGGTCTGACCGGCGGGCACGACATAGAAGCCTCGATAGAGACGCCACGCCGTCCAGTCGTCACTGATGTCCGCGGCGGTGACTCCGGTGGCGACGTTGGTGGCTGCCTGATCCTGCTGAACCGTCGTCGAGCCGATCTGCACCCGCATGACGTCTTTCTTGCTTCCGATCCCGGCGCTGTAGCGTCCGCGGTGCCAGACAGACCACTGCAGGGTCACCCCTGGGGTCGTGGTCAGGTTCTGGTACAGCGCGCCGGTAGCGTTGGCGTTCAGCTCCGCCCACTGGGTTCCGTCTTGAGCCGAGATCGGCTGGCCGCCGTTGGCCGCCTCAGCGGTGAGCGGCAGAGCGCCACCTGAAGCATTGTCGTTCTTCCACAGCTCGATGACGTTGTCGGCTTCGGTGGTGTCCCACAGCAGTGGAGCCTGGCCACCGGCCATCCAGTTCGGGGCCCCGCGTAGGACGAACGGCGAGTTCGGGTCTTCGAAACTGCCGTTGGTCAGCGCGATGTCCGAAACGCACACCGCAGCAGGGATCGGCACGATGACCCAGTCGAAGGGATCGGTCGTCGCAGTCACCTTGGGGTTGTGACCGTCCGAGATCGTCACCGTGATATCGCTCGCCGTCCCCACCACCGTGGGCGTGCCGCTGATGACTCCGGTAGTGGCGTTGATCGTGGCCCACGCCGGGCCGTTGACCAGCGCGTAGACGCACGGGGTCGTCCAGCAGGTAGCCGCGACCGGCAGGCTGACCGGCGTGTTGATCACCGTGGACTGGTCCCCGGGTGAGGCGATGGTGGGCTGGCGCACCGTCCAGTTGAAGCTGCCGGCCTGCCGGTTGATCAGCCCGTCCACGACGGTGAGTTTGACGAGGTAGACCACGGTGCCGCCCGCTTGGGGGGCGATCGTGCCCTTGATCGTGCCGTCGGTCGTCATGGTCAGGCCGTCGGGCAACCCCGTTGCGGCCCAGGTGAAGGGCGCCACGCCGCTGCCGGTGCGCAACGTGGGCGCGGCGAACGGACCGGTGTCCCCTACGTTGCTGGTCAGATTGGGTGCGTTGATGAACGGCGACTCGGCTCCGCCATGGTTGATGTCGAATCTCGGGTCCGCGTTGTTGTTGATCAGTGTGCTGGTGACGTAGCTGCAGGACGAACTCGTGCAGTGGTCATTCGACCATCGCACGGCAACCACGGCGCGCAGGTATTTCACGAACGTCTCGTCGGTGGGCACGGCCGCGTCGCATGCTGTCTTGCTCGTTCTGACGTAGCAATTGCCCAGGTAATAGCTCATCAGGAACGCTCGTGACCCGACGGCCTGGCAGACCGGTGCGACCGGTAGCGGCACCGATGCGACGCCAGCGGTGCAGGCCGCTGGGACGGTGGGCTGCGGCCCGACTGTGGCCGAGCCCATCGCGGGATAGGGATCAGCCACCATCCGCAACGCCGCGGACAGTGCGCTCGGTGCGGTGCTCGCTATCCCGGTTCGGTATTGATCTTCTACCGTGTCCGGGTCTCGGCCGTTCTGCACTGTGCCGGGCGCGTAGGCGCGCACCGTGTCGACTCCGCTGTCCGCGAGCTGGATGGCTGCCTGTCTTATCCGCAGGTGGTTCGTCGTTTGGCTGGTGCTGACGAACAGTGCACTCAGGCCGGCCACGACGATGGTCACCACGGCAATCGCCACTATCGATTCGAGCAGGACGAATCCCTCGTCGCCCGCGTTGCGCGTCAGCCCGCGCCGCGATCCGGCGTCAGCGGCGGAGACGCGGCGTCGCACGTGAGGCAACCGGGCCATGCGGGCTCAAGAGCCCGAGAGGTCGCCGCGCAGCAACTTCTGAAGCTGGGCCAACGCCTGCGGCGTCATCGGCGCGCTGTAGATGGTCAGCTGGGTGATCATGGTCGAGGACTTGTCGATGGACGGCGACGCGGCACCGGCTCCGGGTGACAGGTCGGTCGAGTTGATCAACGCGCGGCGCGGTCCGTCCAGCCGGATCGCCTGCAGGAACGCGAGTTGGTCCTTCGCGCTACCGGTGGAGCGCAGGGTGATCGGCATCGAGTACAACGCTGCGACCGGCGTGGCACCAGCAGCGGGGCCAGCGGCAGCGGGAACAGCGGCAGCCGGGACAGCAGGAGCCGCGGCGGCAGGCCCGGCCGTACCGACCGAGATGCTGGTGAGCGCGACGCGGTGCTGGGCGGCCTGGCTCGAGACCTGGCGGGTGAAGGCCGGCAGCCCGCTGTCGAACGGCAGCGCGTCGAGTGCCGCCTGCAGCTTGGCCGTAAGGGTGTGCAGGGTGCTGTTCTGCTGCTTCAGCGCCGCAATTTTCGACTGAAGCACGCCGTTCGCCTGTTGCACCGAATCGGACTGATTGCGCAGCGACGACGCGCCGGACAGCTGCGGGCTGATTGCCCCGAACCATCCTGCGACGACCAGCAGCACGGCCGCCACGGCGCCGCCGCCGACCCAGAAGCGCTTGTCCAGTTTGAGCGTCATCACTTGCCTGCCTTCGGCATGTCGAAGTGATGGCTGAGCAACACATCTGTCACGCTCAACGTGAGGCTGTACTGCGTGCCCTCCCCGTCAACCAGGTTCGAGCCGGGGACTACGTCGACGACGCCGGGCAGCACCTTGAGTTTGTCCACGAACGCCGAGAGGTCATCCAACGTGCGGCCCGCGCCAGAGATAGTGACCGTCCCGATGTGAGTGCGGCCCGACGTGTCCAGTCCGCCCCCCGCCACCCCGACCGGGCTGAAGATCACCGCGATCTGCTTGATCGTCATGGTGGCCGGCAGACCGCTGCGGATCTGACCGATCAACTTGGCCAGGTCGACGTCGCCGGCCATCAGGGCAGCGATCTGGTTCTGGACCTCGGTCACCGTGCCCTTGAGCCGGGTGACGCCCGCGTACTTGTCGGTCTGCGCATTCAGCGCCCCCGTTCGGGCCTGTACGTCACGTAACGACGCGGCGGCCGCAGAATGCTTGCGTGCCGCGATGGCGTAGCCGCCCACGCAGAGGACCAGTAGGGCGACCAGGATGGTGACGATCAGCTTGCGCAGTACCTTGAGCTCGCGAGACTTGATCAGCTCCGGCGGGGTCAGGTCGGCGACGATCCCCCAGCCGGGCATGCTGCTCCACACCTCCTCCGGGCGGGTCAGCTGGGCGGTCACGCCGCTGCTCCCATCGCGAGCCCGACCGACACGGCGCTGGCCCATCGCTCGGAGTCTTCGGTGCGTACCTGCGTGGAGGCCCAGCGATTGCAGATGTGTCGCATCGGGGTCACCACGTTGGTCGGCACCCCGACCTGACTGGAGAGCAGGTCCGCGAGGCCGTGCAGCCCGGAGGCGCCTCCGGTCAGCGAGATGCGCTCGATCAACGTGCCGCCGTTGCCGGAGATGAAGTAGTTGATCGAACTGCGGATCTCGGCCAGGAGCGGCCGGATGGCCTCGCTGAGCAGGGCGGACGCCGAGTCCTTTCCACCGAGGAGGCCGACTTCGAACTTCACCGTTTCGGCGTCCTGGGCGCTCAGGCTCAGCCGGTCGACGAGCCGGCCGCTCAGCTCCTGGCCGCCCCGGGCGAGCGTGCGTACCAGCTTGGGCACGCCCCGGTTGTGGATCACGATCGTGGTCAGGTGCGCGCCCATGTCGACCACCGCCTCCACCGACAGGTGCTCGTCGGCGATCGAGCGCAGCGCGGCGAAGGAGGCGAGGTCGACTCGAGCAACCTTGAGGCCGGCCCGCTCGACCGCTTCGACCGCCGCCAACACCGGTTGCCGGGGGGTCGCGATCAGCAATCCGCTGACCAGGTTGGTGTCCGGATCAGCCTCGCCCAGCTGCGCGAAGTCGAGGACGACCTGGTCCATGGGCAGCGCCACGATCTCCCGCGCCTGGAAGGGCAGGGCCAGGGCTCGCTGCTGCGGGCTGAGGTCCGGGATCTGCATGTCCCGCACCAGCACCTGCGGGCTGGCGATGCCGAGAATGACGTTCTTGCAGGCGAACTTGTTCTCCTGCCACAGGTTCTTCAGCGCCTTCGTCAGTGCGATCTGGTCGATCACCACGCCGTTGACTACGCAGCCGGGCGGAAGCGGCACGGAGGCCAGACCGTGGACCGTTACCGAGGGGTGCCCGTCGAGGGTGCCCGGAGCCAGGATGGCGGCGCGCGCCGAGGTCGCACCCAGGTCGAGCCCGATCGCATGACCGTCGGTGTTGATGAGGCCGACCTTGCTGATACCGGTCTGGCGGTGCTTCATCGTTTCTCCAAACCGGACGATTGTGGACGGGCACAGACGAGGTCTGGCCGCGCAATCGGGGCTGGGTGAGGCAGTAGCCCCACCCAGCCCCATGTCGACTACGAAGTGACCGTCTGCCCGGTGGCGCTCGAGTAGGTGTAGGTCTTCTTGCCACCGGAATTGGTGCCGGCGATGGTGAAGCCGGTGCAGGCGGTGGTGCACGCGGCTGGCAGGGCCGTGTAGGTCAGCGTGGTCCCGGAGCTGACGTTGGCCGTCTGACCGGCGCAGCCCTCGGTGGCCGTCAACGGGTAGGTGTTTCCGCTCTTGGTGGGGAACGCCTTGGGATAGGACCCATTGTCGGTGTTGCACTGTTCCATCAGGTTGACGGCGCTGCGCACGTCCGACTGGGCCGACTTGTCGTTGGCGCCGGTCTTGTAGTTGAGGTACAGCGGGATCGCGATGGCGATCAGGATGCCGATGATGACGACGACGACCAGCAGTTCGATGAGCGTGAAGCCCTTGTCGTTGTCGCGGTAGGCGGTGCGCTCCTCGCGGAGCTTGGTCAGGCGACTGAGCATGAGAGCCTCCAGGCTCGTGGGGGTGATGGCTCGGCGAGGAGTTGCTGAGCCTGGGTGCTACATCTACCTATCGGCTGTGCGCCGTGTTAAGTAAGCGTTTGGTCAACGTATTTTTGAGCGCCGTCAGTCTCAGTGGATGTGCTGGTAGATGGAGAACATCGGCAGGTACAGGCAGATGACCATGGTGCCGATCACGACCCCCATGAGAACGACGAGCAGTGGTTCCAGGGCCGCGGTCAGCGAGTCGGTGGCGGTCTCGACCTCTTGGTCGTAGAAATCGGCCACCTTGTCGAGCATCTCGCTGGTCCGGCCGGTTTCCTCGCCGACCTCGAGCATCTGCACCACCATGGCCGGGAAGAGGGGGTGGTCGGCCAGTGGCTTGGACATCTGGCTGCCACCACGAACGGCCTCGCGAACGTCGTCCATGGCTGCGGTGACCATGGCATTGCCGGACGTGCCACCGACGATCTCCAGGGCCTGCAGGATCGGTACGCCGACGCCGAGCAAAGTGCCCAGGTTGCGGGCCCACCGGCTGATCGCCAACTTCTTGAACAGTGGCCCGAACACCGGCAGTCGCAGCTTGATCCGGTCGGTCTTCAACCGGAACGCATAGCTGTCCCGCAACGATTTGCGGTACCACCGCAGGCCGACGATCGACCCGATGATGATCATGGGCATGGCCCACCACATGTTGTTCGACAGCGTGACCATGACCTGCGTCGGCAGCGGCAGTTTGCCGCCCAGCTGGCTGAACATCTTGGCGAACACCGGAACGATGAACAGGATCACGCCGGTGCCGAGGAGCAGCGAGAAGATCAACACGATCACCGGGTAGGTCATCGCTGACTTGATCTTCGCCCGCAGTGCCGCGTCGGACTCGTACATCTTCGCGCAACGGGCCAGGGCATCGTCGAGGAAACCACCGGCCTCACCGGCCTTGATCATGTTGACCATCAACGGCGGGAAGTGCTCGCCGTGGCGAGCCATCGCGCTCGACAGCGTCGCACCGCCCTGGACGTCCGAGCGGACCTCGCCGACGGCCACCTTGAGCTTCGGCTTGCCGGTCTGCTCCTCGAGGATGGCCAGCGTCCGCAGCAGGGTCAGCCCGGAGGAGGTCATCGACGCGAACTGGCGCGAAAGGATCGCCAGGTCCTTGAGCGTGGTCCGGCCGCCGAACCCGGGGATTTTGATATCGCGCTGCAAGCCCTGACCGCTGGCGGAGACAGACAGCGGCACGAGACGCTGGCCGGCCAGGGAGTTCGCGGCCGCCTCGGCCGACTCCGAATCGATCGTTCCCTTGAGCGTCGTCCCGGCGGCGTCGAGGGCCTCGTAGCTGAATGTCTTAGTATTCGTCATGACTACAACCTCGCCAATCGCTTGAACTCGCCGGGATCGTGCGCGACCTCCAGTGCGGTCGCCTTGCTGATAACGCCGTCGGCATAGCGGTGGGCCAGGTGTTGGTCGAAGCTGATCATGCCGACGTCAGCGGAAGACTGCAGGAACGTCGGGATCTGGTGCACCTTGGCCTCGCGGATCAGACTGCGGATGGCGGGGGTGGCAACCATGATCTCGCAGACCACCGCGCGGCCGTTGCCGTCCTTGGTGGGTACGAGCGCCTGGGTGACCACGCCGCGCAGGCAGTTGGACAGCTGGGCGCGGATCTGGTGCTGCTGGTGCGGCGGATAGATGTCGATCAGCCGGTCAATGGTCTGCGCGGCCGACTGGGTGTGCATCGTCGCCAAAACCAGATGACCCGTCTCGGCAGCCGTCACCGCCACCGACGTCGTTTCCAGGTCACGCAGCTCGCCCACCAGGATGATGTCGGGGTCCTGGCGCAGCACGTGCTTGAGCGCCACGTTGAAGTCTGCCGTATCGGCGCCGACCTCGCGCTGGTTCACGACGCACTTGCCATGCGTGTGCAGGTACTCGATCGGATCCTCGATCGTCATGATGTGACCGGCGCGAGTCTTGTTCGCGACGTCGAGCAGGCTGGCCAGCGTCGTCGACTTGCCCGACCCGGTCGGACCGGTGACCAGTACCAGGCCGCGAGGCAGGTGGGCGAACTGCTCGACGGAGGGCGGCAGGCCAAGGTCGCCCAGCGCGCGGATGTTGTGCGGGATCGCGCGGAACGCCGCCCCGACCGACCCGCGCTGGCGGAAGACGTTCATCCGGTACCGGCTCACCCCGGGCAGCGCGTAGGCCGCATCCAGCTCCTGCTTGACCTCGAACTGGTGCCATTGTTCGTCGCTGAGGACCGATCGGATCAGCGCCTCGGTATCGGCCGCCACCAACTTGTCCTCGCCCGGGAGCGGCGCGAGTGACCCGTTGACCCGCACGCAGGGAGCGATGCCGACGGTGATGTGCAGGTCCGACCCGCCGAGTTCGACCAGCTCGGTGAGCAACCGGTCCAGTTCGCGTTTGGCGCCGTCCACTACACATGGATCCTCAACGACGGTCGCGGCGGTCATGATGCCTCATCCCGATTGCAGTCAGACGGTGACACGGATGACCTCTTCCAGCGTGGTGAGCCCTTGCGCGGCTTTGCGCAGCCCGTCGTCGCGAAGCGTCACCATCCCGGCCTCGATCGCGACCTTGCGGATGTCGCCCGACGAGGAATGCGCAACCGCGAGCCGTTCGATCTCCTCCGTGACCGGCATGACCTCCGTGATCGCCATCCGGCCGCGATAGCCGGTCTGCCCACATGATCGGCAGCCGACTGGCCGGTATAACGTCTCGGGCGGCTCCATCTGGCCGGTCGGCCACTGCGCCGCGGACAGATCGGCCGTGGTGGTCCGGTAGGACTGCTTGCACCACTCGCACAGTCGCCGGGCCAGACGCTGAGCCAGCACGCAGTCCAGTGACGAGCCCACCAGGAACGGCTCGATGCCCATTTCGACCAGCCGGGTCACCGCCGACGGCGCGTCGTTGGTGTGCAGGGTCGACAGGACGAGGTGCCCGGTGAGTGCCGTCTCGACGGCCAACTGGGCCGTCACCCGGTCCCGGACCTCACCGATCAGCACGATGTCCGGGTCGGCACGCAGGATCGCCGGGAGCACGGCGGCGAAGGTGACACCGGCCTTGTGGTTCACCTGGATCTGGTTGACGCCGGCCAACCGGTACTCGACCGGGTCCTCGACGGTGATGATATTGACCTCGGGCCTGCTTATCTCGGTCAGCGTCGCGTAGAGAGTTGTCGACTTCCCCGATCCCGTCGGTCCCGTCACGAGCACCATTCCGTGCGGCTTGGTGAACGACGCCGAGAACCGGCGGTAGTTGTCGTCCGTGAAGCCGAGTTTCTTCAGTTCGAGGTCGATGCCGCTGGTGTCGAGTACCCGCAGCACGATCTTCTCGCCCCACACGGTCGGCAACGTCGCCGTCCGCAGGTCGACATCGCGATTGTTGAGTCGCACCGTGATCCGACCGCTCTGCGGCACCCGGCGTTCGGTGATGTCGACGTTCGACATGATCTTCAGCCGCGAGATGAGCGCGGACTGCACGCCCTGCGGCACCTTGTCGATCTCGTGCAGGACACCGTCGATCCGGAAGCGAACGCGCATGTCGTGCTCGGTCGGCTCCAGGTGCAGATCGGAGGCTCGGCTTTGAATGGCCTGCTCGATCAAGGAGTTCACGTATCGAACGATCGGCACGTCGTCACCGACCGAGCTCAGGTTCGCGACGACAGAGGAATCCTCGGAACGCAGCGCGGCCGCCACGTCGTCCAAGTCGCTGTCCTCGCGCTTGAGCCGGTCGGTCAGCTTGCGCA